>NZ_WAAS01000193.1:0-12448 GCF_008806585.1 Micromonospora sp. AMSO12t | reverse complement strand
GGGGGCTTGTTACCAGGCGGTAATGCTATCGAAACATTCAGATCAATGGAATGGGTCAGATCGGGCGACGGGACCGACATGTTCACGATCGTCGATTAGGTTGGCCGGTGCGTACACCCCGACGGAGGGAGTCCACCCCGTGCGACGCGCTCTCACGGCGGCCATCGCCGCCCTGACCGTCACCACCGCCGGCGGCCTGGTCGCCGGCACCCCCGGCCAGGCCGCCCCACCGGCCCTGGGCCGGCCCGTCCCCGCCGCCGCACCGCAACCCGGCGGCCCGGGACTGGGCGACAGCTACTTCCCCGACTACGGCAACGGCGGCTACGACGTCCAGCACTACGACGTCCGGCTGCGCTACGACCCGGCGACCGACCTGCTCACCGGCACCACCACGATCCTGGCCCGGGCCACCGAGGACCTGTCCCGGTTCAACCTGGACTTCCTGCTCGACGTCGAGTCGGTACGGGTCGACGGCTGGCAGGCCACGGCCACCCGCGAGGGCGTGCACGAGCTGGCGGTCACCCCGCGCCGCGCGATCACGGCCGGCAAGCAGCTCACCATCGTGGTGCGCTACTCGGGCGTGCCGTCGGAGACACTGGTCGGCGGCTACACCGGCTGGACCCGCACCGCCGACGGGGCGATGGTGGTCAACGAGCCGGAGTCGGCCTGGTGGTGGTTCCCCAGCAACGACCACCCGCAGGACAAGGCCACCTTCGACGTCTCCGTCTCGGTGCCGACCGGCGTCGAGGTGATCAGCAACGGCGTCCAGCCCCGCCCGCCGCTGGCCGAGGCGGGCAACCGCACCCGGTGGAGCTGGCGGACCACCTCACCCACCGCCACCTACCTGTCCTTCCTCGCCATCGGCCAGTACGACATCGTCACCGACACGGCGCCGAACGGGCAGCCGGTGGTCAACGCGTACAGCGCCGGCCTCGGCGAGCTGGGGCCGGCCGCGCGGGCCAGCATCGGGCGCACGGCCGAGGTCGTCGAGTGGTGCAGCGGGATCTTCGGGCCGTACCCCTTCGAGGCGCAGGGCGGCGTGGCCGGGCCCGTCGACGGCATCGGCTTCGCCCTGGAGACACAGACCCGCCCGGTGTACGGGCCGGGCTTCTGGCGCCGGGGCGCCAACACCTACGTGGTGGTGCACGAGCAGGCCCACCAGTGGTTCGGCAACTCGGTCTCGCTGGCCGACTGGAGCGACATCTGGCTGAACGAGGGCTTCGCCTCGTACGCGGAGTGGCTCTGGTCGGAGGAGCAGGGCGAGGGCACCGCGCAGGAGCTGTTCGACTTCACGTACGCCAGCTACCCGGCCGACGACGGGTTCTGGCAGGTGCCGCCGGGCGCACCCGGGCCGGGCAGGATCTTCGACGCCGCCGTCTACGACCGGGGCGCGATGACGGTGCACCAGCTGCGGCTGGCCATCGGCGACGAGGCGTTCTTCGCACTCCTGCCGGCCTGGACGGCCGCGCACCGACACGGCAACGCCACCACCGCCCAGTTCCAGGCCCTGGCCGAACGGATCTCCGGTCTGGACCTGGACGACTTCTTCACCACCTGGCTACTCACCCCCGGTCGGCCGGACGTGCCCGGCGCCGCCCGCAAGGCCGGCCCGCCGGCCGAACCGAAGTCCTGGACCAAGCTCCGCGAGTCGCACCAGCTCCTGACCCGCTGAGCGGGTGCGGGTGCCCGCCGACTCACGGGCGGGTACCCGCGCCCGGTGCGCCAGAGGCGGACCGTGCACGCGCCGGGCGGGATGCCTCCGTCGGCCACGTCGATGGCGGCGCGCACGATGCGGTCCACGGACAGGTCGGTCGACGCTGTCGAGGTGATGTCGTAGACGATTCACCCGCCGTCCACGGGACGGACGCCACCCGCCGTCCACGCGACGGACGCCGACCAACCCCGAGCGGCGCCCACCCAGGGTGTGCACGGCGTTGCCGAAGCCCTGATCCGTCTACGACATCAGCTCGACAGCGCGGACACCGGACAACCGGCAGGGCGCCGAGCGCCGGCAAGGCCGGCGACAAGCCCGTCCGAGACGGGCCCGCCCGGGACAAGCCGGGATCACCGGTCAGCGCGCGGCCAGGGGTTGGCGGGCCGGATCCACCGGGGCGGGCAGGGTGCCCGTACCGCCCAGGTGGGCGTGGATGGCGGCGGCCGCGGCGCGGCCCTCGGCGATCGCCCAGACGATCAGCGAGGCGCCCCGGTGCATGTCGCCGGCGACGAAGACACCGTCGGTGCCGGTCTGCCAGTCGGACCGGGCGTCGATCGCGCCACGGGCGTTGCGGCCGACCCCGAGCTGGTCGAGCAGCGGCTGCTCCTCGGTGCCCTCGAAGCCGATCGCCAGCAGCACCAGGTCGGCCGGCAACTCCCGCTCCGAGCCGGGCACCGGGGTGACGATGCGCCGCCCGTCGCGCTTCTCCACGGTCACCTCGGCGATCCGTACCGCCCGCACCTGGCCGGTGCCGTCGTCGACGAACTCCTGGACCGCGACGGCGAAGACCCGCTCGCCGCCCTCCTCGTGCGCCGGGTAGCTGCGCAGCAGCCACGGCCACGTGGGCCACGGGTCCCGGGCCTCGTCGCGCGCCTGCGGCGGCTGCGGGTAGAGGTCCAACTGGTGTACGCCGGCCGCGCCCTGGCGGTGCGCCACGCCCAGGCAGTCCGCCGCCGTGTCGCCGCCACCGATGATCACGATGTGCTTCCCGGCCGCGTCGATCGGGTTGCCGTCGGGCAGCACCGCCGTGTCGGGCCGGCCGCCCGCCGCCGCGGCGACCACCCGGTTGGCCGCGACGAGGTGGTCCATCGCCTGGTGTACGCCACGCAGCCCGCGCCCCGGCGTCTCGGGGGTGTCCCGGCCCCGCAGCGCGCCGCAGGCGAGCAGCACGGCGTCGTGCTCGGCGCGCAACTGCTCGGCGGTGACGTCCACGCCGACGTTCACCCCGGTGCGGAAGCGCACCCCCTCGGCGGAGAGCTGGGCCAGGCGCCGGTCGATGTGGACCTTCTCCAGCTTGAAGTCGGGGATGCCGTACCGCAGGAGGCCGCCGATCGCGTCGTCGCGCTCGTACACCGTGACGGCGTGACCGGCGCGGGCGAGCTGCTGCGCGGCGGCGAGGCCGGCGGGCCCGGAGCCGACCACGGCGACCGAGCGGCCCGTCGGCGCCGGGGCCGGGCGCGGCAGCAGGCCGCCCCGGACGACGGCCGCGTCGGCGATCTCCACCTCGACCTGCTTGATGGTGACCGGCTGCCCGCCACCGATGCCGAGCACGCAGGCCGCCTCGCAGGGCGCCGGGCAGAGCCGGCCGGTGAACTCGGGGAAGTTGTTGGTGGCGTGCAGCGAGTCCACCGCGGCGTCCCAGTTGCCCGTGCGGACCAGGTCGTTCCAGTCCGGGATGCGGTTGCCCAGCGGGCAGCCGTCGTGGCAGAACGGGATGCCGCAGTCCATGCAGCGGGTGGCCTGCTCGCGGATGAGCTCCTCGCCTGCCGGCGGGTACACCTCGCGCCAGTCGCTGATCCGCACCGGCACCGGGCGGCGCGCGGGCAGCCGCCGGTCGTAGCGCAGGAAACCGTTCGGGTCAGGCACGAGCCACCTCCTGGACCGTCACCCGCGGGGCGGGCAGGGTCGGAACAGACGAAGCGGAGGGCGCCGACTGCGCAGCTGGGGCGGCATTCACCGCGAGTGCGCTCATCACCGCGTCGTCGACGTCGCGGCCGGCGGCTTCGGCGGCCCGCATGATCTCCAGCACCCGGCGGTAGTCCCGGGGCACCACGGCGGTGAACTCCGCCACCGCTTCCGGCCAGCGTTTGAGCAGCCCCTCGGCGACCGCCGAGTCGGTCTCGGCGAAGTGCCGCTGCACCAGCTCGTGCAGCACCGCCTGCTCCTCCCCGGACAGCGGCGCCAGGTCGACCAGCTCCGCGTTGACCCGGCGGCGGTCCAGCCGGTGCACGAAGGCCATGCCGCCGGACATGCCGGCGGCGAAGTTGCGGCCGGTCGGGCCCAGCACCACCACGGTCCCACCGGTCATGTACTCGCAACCGTGGTCACCGACGCCCTCGACGACGGTCACCGCGCCCGAGTTGCGTACGGCGAACCGCTCCCCCACCCGGCCGCGCAGGAACAGCTCGCCCGCGGTGGCCCCGTAGAGGATGGTGTTGCCGGCGATGGTCTGGTCCTCGGCCCGCTGCCCCGGCTCGGCCTCGCCGTCGAGGAAGGGGGCGGCGGCGTCCGGCCGCACGACGAGCCGACCGCCGGAGAGGCCCTTGCCCACGTAGTCGTTGGCGTCGCCGTGCAGCCGGAGGGTCACCCCGCCCGGCAGGAACGCGCCGAACGACTGGCCGGCGGTGCCGCGCAGCGTGAACTCGATCGTGTCGGCGGGCAGGCCGGCCCCGCCGAAGCGGCGGGTCACCTCGCCGCCGAGCATCGCGCCGACGCTGCGGTGCTCGTTGCGCACCGCCACCTCCACCCGCACCGGCGTACCGTCGGCCAGCGCCGGCCCGGCCAGGGCGATCAGCTCGTTGTCCAGCGCCAGCTCCAGCCCGTGGTCCTGGGCCCGTACGCCCCGGCGCGCGGCCCCGGCCGGCAGCTCCGGCAGGTGCAGCACGGGGGTCAGGTCCAGCCCGCCGGCCTTCCAGTGCGCGATCGCCGGGGCGACGTCGAGCAGCTCGGCCTGCCCGATGGCCTCCTCGATCGACCGCAGGCCCAGCTCGGCCAGGTAGCCGCGGACCTCCTCGGCGAGGAACAGGAAGAAGTTCTCCACGAACTCCGGCCGGCCGGTGAAGCGTTCCCGCAGCACCGGGTTCTGGGTGGCGATCCCGACCGGGCAGGTGTCGAGGTGGCAGACGCGCATCATCACGCAGCCCTCGACGATCAGCGGCGCGGTGGCGAAGCCGAACTCCTCGGCGCCGAGCAGCGCCGCGACCAGCACGTCGCGGCCGGTCTTGAGCTGCCCGTCGACCTGCACGGTGACCCGGTCGCGCAGCTTGTTGAGCAGCAGCGTCTGCTGCGCCTCGGCCAGCCCCAGCTCCCAGGGGGTGCCGGCGTGCTTGAGCGAGTTCAGCGGGGACGCGCCGGTGCCGCCGTCGTGGCCGGAGATCAGGATGACGTCGGCCTTGAGCTTGGCCACGCCCGCCGCGACGGTGCCGACGCCGACCTCGCTGACGAGCTTGACGTGCACCCGGGCGGACGGGTTGACGCACTTCAGGTCGTGGACGAGCTGCGCGAGGTCCTCGATGGAGTAGATGTCGTGGTGCGGGGGCGGGGAGATCAGGCCGACGCCCGGCGTGGCGTGCCGGGTACGGGCGATCCACGGCCAGACCTTGTTGCCGGGCAGCTGCCCGCCCTCGCCGGGCTTGGCGCCCTGCGCCATCTTGATCTGGAGATCGTCGGCGTTGACCAGGTATTCGCTGGTCACCCCGAACCGGCCGCTGGCGATCTGCTTCACGGCGGAGCGGCGGGCCGGGTCGTGCAGCCGCTCGACGTCCTCGCCGCCCTCGCCGGTGTTGGACTTGCCGCCGAGGCGGTTCATCGCGATCGCGAGGGTCTCGTGCGCCTCCGCCGAGATCGACCCGTACGACATGGCGCCGGTGGCGAACCGCTTGACGATCTCGGTGGCCGGTTCGACCTCGTCGAGCGGCACCGGGGGCCGCACGCCCGTACGCAGGGTGAACAGCCCGCGCAGCGAGCCGGCCGCCGCGGCCAGCTCGTCGACCTTGGCCGTGTACTGGCGGAAGACGTCGTACTGGCGGCTGCGGGTGGCGTGCTGGAGCAGGAAGACCGTCTCCGGGTTGAACAGGTGCAGCTCGCCCTCGCGGCGCCACTGGTACTCGCCGCCGACCTCCAGCCGGTCCGACGCCACGGCGCCCGGCGGCGGCCAGGCCACGGCGTGCCGGGCGGCGACCTCGGCGTGGATGCCGTCGAGCCCGATCCCGCCGATCTTGCTCGGGGTGCCCCGGAAGTAGCGCTGGACCAGCCGCGCGTCCAGCCCGACGGCCTCGAAGACCTGCGCCCCGCAGTACGACGACACCGTCGAGATGCCCATCTTGGACATGATCTTCAGGACGCCCTTGCCGAGGCCCTTGACGTAGTTGCGCACGGCCTTGGCCGGATCCGTGCCGACCAGCGCCCCGGTGGAGATCATGTCCTCCACCGACTCGAACGCCAGGTACGGGTTCACCGCCGCCGCGCCGTAGCCGATCAGCACCGCCGCGTGGTGCACCTCGCGGCAGTCGCCGGACTCGACGATCAACGCCACCTGGGTGCGGGTCTGCTCGCGCACGAGGTGCTGGTGCACGGCGGCGGTGAGCAGCAGCGACGGGATGGGGGCGAGGTCGGCGTTGGAGTCCCGGTCCGACAGCACCAGGATGCGTACGCCGTCCTCGATGGCCTCGGAGACGTGCCGGCAGATCTCCGTCAGCCGGGCCTTGATGCCGGCGCCGCCCTCCCGGACCCGGTAGAGCCCGGAGACCCGGACCGCCTTGAACCCGGGCAGGTCGCCGTCCTCGTCGATGGAGAGGATCTTCGCCAGCTCGTCGTTGTCGATCACCGGGTACGGCAGCACGATCTGCCGGCAGCTCGCCGGGCCCGGGTCGAGCAGGTTGCCCTCCGGCCCGATGGTGGACGCCAGGCTGGTCACCAGCTCCTCGCGGATGGCGTCCAGCGGCGGGTTGGTGACCTGCGCGAAGAGCTGATGGAAGTAGTCGTAGAGCAGCCGCGGCCGGGTGGAGAGCGGGGCGATCGGGGTGTCGGTGCCCATCGAGCCGAGCGGCTCGGCGCCCGTACGCGCCATCGGCGCGAGCAGGATCTTCAGCTCCTCCTCGCTGTAGCCGAAGGTCTGCTGGCGGCGGCGTACCGAGTCGTGGGTGTAGACGGTGTGCCGGCGCGGGGGCAGGTCGGTCAGCTCGATCAGGCCGGCGTGCAGCCAGTCGGCGTACGGCTGCTCGGCCGCCAGCTCCGCCTTGATCTCCTCGTCGTGCACGATGCGGCCGGCGACGGTGTCGACCAGGAACATCTTGCCCGGCTGGAGGCGGCCCTTGGCGACCACCCGGGCCGGGTCGAGGTCGAGCACGCCCGCCTCGCTGCCGAGCACCACGAGCCCGTCGTTCGTACGCCACCAGCGCCCCGGGCGCAGCCCGTTGCGGTCCAGCACGGCGCCGACGACCTCGCCGTCGGTGAAGGCGACCGAGGCCGGCCCGTCCCACGGCTCCATCAGGCTCGCGTGGAAGCGGTAGAAGGCGCGCTTGTCGACGGCCATGTCGGGGTCGTTCTCCCACGCCTCCGGGATCATCATCAGCACGGCGTGCGGCAGGCTCCGCCCGGCCAGGTGCAGCAGCTCGAGGACCTCGTCGAAGTTCGCCGAGTCGGAGGCGGCGGGGGTGCAGACCGGAAAGACCCGGCGGATGTTGCCGGGAAAGTTCGGGGTGCGGAGCAGCGCCTCGCGGGCCTGCATCCAGTTCCGGTTGCCCCGGATCGTGTTGATCTCGCCGTTGTGCGCGATGAGCCGGTACGGGTGCGCCAGCGGCCAGGACGGGAACGTGTTCGTGGAGAACCGGGAGTGCACCAGCGCGATCGCGCTCTCCACCCGCGCGTCGGCCAGCTCCGGATAGAACGCCGGGAGCTGGTCGGGAGTGAGCATGCCCTTGAACACCATGGTCCGCCCGGACAGCGACGGGAAGTAGGCCGGCACGCCCCGCTCGGCGCTCTCCCGCTCGGCCTGCTTGCGCACGCAGAACGCGACCCGCTCCAGCTCGACGCCGCCCAGCGGCGACCCGGCCGGCCCGGCCGCCGAGCCCGTGAGCCGGCGCGCGGCGAGGAAGAGCTGCCGCACCCGGGGCATCGCCGCGAGGGCGGTCTCGCCGAGGCCGCTCGGGTCGACCGGCACGTCCCGCCAGCCGAGCACGTCGGCCCCCTCGACCAGCGCGTACTTCTCCACCACGCGGCGCGCGCGGGCCTCGGCGGCGTCGTCGTCGGGAAGGAAGACCAGGCCGGTGGCGTACTCGCCGGCGGGCGGCAGCGGGAAGTCCACCACCGCGCGCAAAAACGCGTCCGGAATCTGGATCATGATGCCCGCGCCGTCGCCGGTGTTGGGTTCCGCGCCTCGGGCTCCCCGGTGGTCCAGCCGGCAGAGCGCGTCGAGGCCGTTGACCACGACCGCGTGCGAGCGCCGCCCGTGCAGGTCCGCCACGAAGGCCACACCGCAGGCGTCGTGCTCCTGCGCGGGGTCGTAGAGCCCGGCCGCAGGCGCTCCCGGGCCGAGGTGCGGGGCCTGCTTCGGGCTGCTGTGAGGGTACGGAAAGGCCACCGGGCCTCCTGTCGTCGCTCAGGGTGGATCTCGATCGGGACGACGTCGGCCCTCAAGGGTCTATTGAGTCTACGTTAGGGTCCGGAGCGCAAGGCCAGTGCAGATTGATCACACCTTCCAGACTCTGGGACGTGTAGTCTCGCGCGGTGGATTTTCTTGACAGGGACCTGTTCGGCCGGTTGGAGCACTTCTACGACGCGGTGCCCCGGGACGCGGCGCGTACGGAGGAGTACGGCCCGCTCGTACTGTTCGTCAGGGAAGGCGCCGGCTGGCCGTTCTACGCCCGGCCCCGGCTCGACGCCACCGGTGCGCCGTCGCTGGCGGACATCACGGCCGTACGCGAGCGGCAGCGCGAACTCGGCCTGCCCGAGGCCCTCGAATGGGTGCACGAGACCACCCCCGACCTGCTGGCCGTGGCCCGCTCTGCGGGGCTGGCGGTGCTGGAGGCGCCGCTGATGGTGCTCGACCCGGCCGCCCTGCCCGACCCGGGCACCCTCACGGACGTACCGCTGCGGATGCTCGACGCGGCGACGCCCGACTTCGCGGCGGACGTGGCGGCGCGGCGGGCGGTCGCCGCCGTCGGGTTCTCCGCGGCCGGCACCGAACCCGGCGAGGCCGGCACCGTGCAGCGCGACGCCGCGATGGCCGAACTGGACGAGGCGGCGCTCGACGAGGAGCGGACCCGCGTCGCGGACGGCCGGCGCCTGTCCGTGCTGGCGGAGACGCCCGCCGAGGGCGCGCTGGCCAGCGGGATGGCGATGCGCGTCGGCGACGTCGCCGAGATCGCCGGCGTGGCCACCCTGCCGGCCGCCCGCCGCCGTGGCCTGGGCGCGGCGGTCACCGCCACGCTCGCCCGCGAGCTGCTGGCCGCCGGCACCGACCTGGTCTTCCTCTCGGCGGGCAGCGAGGACATCGCCCGGGTCTACCTGCGCGTCGGCTTCCGTCGCATCGGCACCGCCTGCATCGCCGAACCCACCCCGGTCACCCCCTGACCAAGCCCTCGGGCGGCACATCGGCCCGGCGGGTCAGGTCGGGGGGCGCCACTGGGCGGCCGTGGTGGCGGCCGTGGAGAGCAGGCGAGGGCTGAGGGCGCCCAGGGCTACGTCGCGGGCGCGCAGCGCCAGCGGGCCCCGGGCCTTCAGCACCGCCGACATCCGGCGGGTCTGCCGGACCACCGTCGCCGCCCGGGGCCGGCGCACCCGGTCGTACGCGACCACCGCGTCGGGCAGGCGGGACTCGCGCAGCAGCGAGGCGAGGGTGGCGGCGTCCTCGAAGGCGAGGCAGGCGCCCTGACCGAGGTGCGGCGGCATGGCGTGGGCGGCGTCGCCGAGCAGCACCACCCCGCCCGGGCCGGTCGGGAAGCCGTACGACCTCGGCAGCGGCCGCAGCTCGCGGATCTCCTGCTGCACCAGGTCCGCCGGGTCGGTGGCGTCGAGCAGGTCGGCGATCGGCGCGGGCCAGCCCGCGTACCAGCGGCGGAGCAGGGCGAGCTGGGTCTCCGGCGGCTCCGGGCGGGGCGCGCCGACGGCGGTGGCGACCCAGTAGATGCCGCCCCGGCTGGAGCCGCCGGAGGAGCCGCGCTCGCCGAGCGAGGCCGACACGAAGCGGTAGCCGGCACCGAGCACCTCGCCGCCGACAGGCCGGTCGGCGGGCAGCTTCGGGGCCCGGTACCAGGGGATCACCGCCCGCCAGGCGGCGCAGCCGGAGCTGACCACGCCGGACTCGGGGGCGAGTTGCCGGCGCAGCGCGCTGTCGGTGCCGTCGGCGGCGACGACCAGGTCGGCCTCGATGGTGTGCCGGCCGTCGCCGACCGAGGGGCGCTCCCCGGAAACGGCGCGGACCGTCCGCACGGTCACCCCGGTGCGCAGCTCGACCTCGTCGCCCAGGCCGGCGATGAGCGCGTCGTGCAGGTCCTCCCGGTGCACCACCACCGGCATCCGGTCGGCCGGCGTGGGGCGGGGCTGCACCAGCCAGTGCCCGTCCGGGCGGCGCACCCCGCCATCGGGCAGCCCCGTGGCGATCGCCTCCAGGCCGGCGCCGAGGCCCAGGGCGCGCAGCGCGCGTACGCCGTTGGGCCAGAGCGCCACGGCGGTCGGCTCGGGGCGGACGCGGTCGGCACGCTCCAGCAGGGTGACCCGCCAGCCGGAGCGGGCCAGCGCGCCGGCGACCGCGAGGCCGCCGATCCCGGCGCCGACCACGACCGCGCTACGCATCGGGTGCTCCTCCTCAGCTGTCGCGCTCGGTGGGCCGGGTGCCCGTGGCCCCGGCCCGGTCCTGCGGGATCTCCCCGGCGGGCGCGGCACCGTCACCGGCGGATCCCGGGGTGTCCTCCGCACCGGCCGTCCCGTCCGACGGCGCGTCCACCGAGCCGGGCGTGGCCGCCCCGTCCGGCTCGGCCGGCGTCTCGCCGGTCTCCTGCCAGTGCCGGTACTGCTCCTCGCTCACCACGCGGTAGCCCTCTGGGGCGGCCGGCCCCGCGCCGGCCTCCTGCGCGGACAGGTCGACCTGCGAGACGTCGGAGCCGACGGCCGGCTCCGCGGTCGCGGCAGCGCCGATGGGAATGACGTACTCCCGGGGGCCACGCACCCGCACGAAGTAGACCAGGGCGCCGAGGAAGACCAGGCCGGCGGTCCACACGTTCAGGCGTACGCCGAGGATGGTGTTCGCCTCGTCGGTGCGCATCAGCTCGATCCAGAACCGCCCGGCCGTGTAGCCCATGACGTAGAGCGCGAACGCCCGTCCCCGGCCGAGGCGCAGCTTGCGGTCGAGGACGAGGACGAGCGCGGCCACGCCGACGTTCCACAGCAGCTCGTAGGCGAACGTCGGGTGGTAGAGGCCCGGTTCGAGGATCGGCTTGCCGGCGTCGTCGCGCAGCGCGTGGCCCGGGTTGTCCGGGTCCATCCGGTGGATCTCCAGACCCCAGGGCAGGGTGGTCCGGCCGCCGTAGAGCTCGTTGTTGAACCAGTTGCCGAGCCGGCCGATCGCCTGGGCCAGCGGCAGGCCGGGGGCCAGCGCGTCGGCGACCACCCCGAACGGGATGCCGAGCTGCCGGGCCGCGAACCACGCGCCGACGGCCCCGCCGGCCACCGCGCCCCAGATGCCGAGACCGCCCTCCCAGATGGCGAACGCCTTCATCGGGTCGCCGCCGGTGCCGAAGTACTTCTCCGGAGAGGTGATCACGTGGTAGATGCGGGCGCCGACGATGCCGGCCGGCACCGCCCAGACCGCGATGTCGAGGACCGCACCGGGGGCGACGCCGCGCTGGCGCAACCGCCGCTCGGTGACCCAGCAGGCCACCACGATGCCGACGATGATGCACAGCGCGTACGCCCGGATCGGCACCGGTCCGAGCTGCCAGACGGCGGTGCTGGGGCTCGGCAGGGCCGCCTGGGGAGTCAGCGAGGCGAGAGTCACGGATGCACACGCTACCGCCGTGGCCCCCTCCGGTGGCACCCCGGTCCGCCGTCCGCCGGTCCCGGTGACTTCTGGTTTGCGCCGCCGTAGGCTCTTTGTCCATGAGCGCGCTCACCTGGGCGGTCGCCGCGGTCGTCACCGACGACGCCGGCCGGGTGCTGCTGTGCCGGCAGGGCCGGGGCGAGCGCCACGGCTTGCCCGGTGGGCGGCTGCGCCCGGCCGAGAGCCCCGTGCACGCGGTCACGCGCGACATCCGGGCCGAGACGGGGTGGGACGTCGAGGTCGTCGACCTGGTCGGCCTCTACCACCTCGCCGGGCGGTACGGGGCGGCGCCAGCGGCGCTCGCCGGGCCGGCCCCGGCGGCCGGGCGTGCCGGGCCGCTGCCCGACGTCCTGGTGCACGTCTTCCGGGCGCGTACGCGGGGGTCTGGGCCGGCCGGCGATCCGCTGGGCGGCTGCCGGCCGTCCTGGCACCACCCCTCGGCGCTGCCCGAGGCGCTCACCCCGACCACCCGGGCGGCGCTCACCGACGCCCTGGCGGGCCGCTCCGGCGTGCTGCGTGACACCGCCCCGGGCGCCCCGGCGCCGACGGCGGGCCACCCACCGGGGCAGCGGAGCACCCCGCCGGCCGACCGGGCACCGCACCCCTGACCCGGGCGGGACAGGAGGCCAGGCACCGCACCCCTGACCCGGGCGGCACGGGAAGCCGGGCACCGCGCCACCGACCCGGGCGGGACAGGA
>NZ_WAAS01000192.1:0-12542 GCF_008806585.1 Micromonospora sp. AMSO12t | reverse complement strand
TTCATTCCATGATCCTGTTCACGTCCGACTCGGCGCGGGGGTGCCGGCCGGCATGCCCGTCGATGCGGGCGCGGGGGTCGAGGTGCCGGTCGGCGTGGGCGTCGGGGTCGGGTTGCCGCCCGGTGCGGGCGCGGCCTCCGAGGGGGCGGGTACGGACAGCCCCGGCGGGTTCAGCAGAGGCGGGGTGCTCGCGCCCGGCCGGGGCCCGAACGGCGCCAACTCCGGGCAGTACGGGTATGGGCGCAGCAGCGCGTTGGCCAGGTTCAGGTCCGGCGGGTTCGGGCACATCGGACGACCGAGCCGGATCGGGTCGCCGTTCTGGTCGAAGAGCCGGGCGTTGGACACCAACCGCCCCTCGCTGTCGTAGACGAAGACGTCGCGGATGTGGTCGTACCGGCCGTCGATCGAGATCTGCTCGTAGTCGAGGTCGCCGCTGCCGACCCGGTCGTTCATGTCCGCCAGGCCGACCAGCCCGAAGATCACCAGCACCGCCGTGCCGACGTGCAGCACCCGCCGCTTGGGCCGGGTCAGGCCCGGCGTGTGGTGGCCGAGCCAGATCGAGGCGAGCACACTGCCGGCGAGCAGCACCAGGCCGGCCAGCAGGCTGCCGTTGAGCTCGGGCAGCACACCGAACGTGTCGCCGGTCGTGACCACCGTGACGAGCATGGCGGCCAGGTAGCCCCGCAGCACCCACCACGCCGGCCGGAGCAGCCGGAGGAACTCGCTGGCCGAGGCGTACCCGAGGGGTGGTCCAAGCTGGACGTCCCAGCGGTGCGCCCGGGCGCGGAGCCGGTCCACGGCGACACCGAGGCGACGGTTGCGGCGCCCGCCGCCGCTGGTGGCGCCGACCCCGGCCGCGACGCGCAGCTCGGCCGCGTACGCCTCGGGCTCGCCGAGCCGGTCGACCAGCGAGCCGCCGGCCTCGGCGGCGACCTCGGCGAGGTGCTCCGGCAGGTCCTCGGTCAACTCGTCGCGCTGCGCCGGCGGCAGGTCGGCCAGCGCGGCCCGGACCCGTGCGGCGTAGTCCGCGATCTCCTGCTCCATGACGGTCATGCCGCCATCCCCCGATCGTCGAGCAGTGCGTCCATGGTGGTGGCGAACGAGCGCCAGAGCTTGCCGGAGCGGGTGAGCTGGTCCCGGCCGGCGGCGTTGAGTGAGTAGTACTTGCGGTGCGGGCCGGATTCGCTCGGCACGACGTAGGTGGTCAGCAGGCCGGCGGCGTAGAGCCGGCGCAGCGTGCCGTAGACCGAGGCGTCGCCGACCTCCTCCAACCCGGCGTCGCGCAGCCGGCGCAGGATGTCGTAGCCGTAGCCGTCCTCCTCGCGGAGCACGGCGAGGACCGCGAGATCCAGCACGCCCTTCAGCAGTTGTGTGGTGTCCACGCAATGCACACTAGTGCGCAATGCACAGTACCGTCAACGACATCGGGCACGAGGAACGGATGCCGGATCAGGCCGCGCGGCGGGCGGCGTCGTCCGCGGTCCGCAGCAGATCCCGGAGTACGTGCACCAACGCGCGAGCCTGCGCGAGGTCGATCGGCCAACGCTCCGGCTCGTCGCCAGCGGACAACTCCAGCAGCACTCCGGACGGGCGCAACCGCCACGGGTCGGCGGCCGGGCCGGCTCGACGCGGCCAGACTCGGCCCCGACTCCGCCAGGCGGGCGCCGAGCGCGGCGGCGATCACGCCGCCGACGACGATCGCTAGGGCTGTCACGCGCCCGTCAACCCACCGGCGCCCGCCGTCGCCCTCGGCGGAAGACCGTCATCCACACGGCTGACCTGCCCGGACAGCCGGCCAACTGCCAGAGCAGCATCCCGAGCATTCGCGGGAAGACTCTTCCCATGAATGTGGCTTTCCTCCGCACTCACTCTGGCGCAGCTCATTGCGGCGCCGATGGGAGCAGCCCTACCGTCGGAGACAGGCCGCAGAGACGGCGTCAAGATCGGGCGCAACAACCGCTTGAAAGAGGGGCACCGGATTATTGACGGCGACAACGAGGAAGTTGCAGGGAATTAGTTGGCCCACAGAAGCAGTCGCCCGGGAGGCCACCCGGGCGCTGCTGGTGACTCCCGCCTCAACGTAAGCCCTGGTAGACGTACGAAAATGGAGCCGACATGAATGTACCCACACCCCCGGAAGGCGTCAACGCTGACGCAGAGGAGAGGCCGGAATGCATCACGCCTGGCGCGCGGGAAAGCGGAGCTGAACGGCGTCACAGGCGACGCGTCGAGCTGTTGAAGCTCGTGCCTCCGCTCCTGCTGGCGTTGGCTGCGCTGATCACCGCTTTTCGGTAGCGGCCGGGATGGGACAGGGGGCCGGGCTCTTCATCGGCCCCCTGATTGTCCAGCCCAGGAACGTGTTGAACAGCGGGTAGGGTCCTGCGTCATGTCGGGTACCTCCTGGCGGGGCCCGGGTTCAGCGCGCCAACGGCGCCTGGGGCCGACTTGTTACAGGATGCTCCAGGCGATGCCGTCGAGGATGTCGTGCTCGGAGGCGACCACCGAGTCCATCCCCGCCCGTTCCATGATCACCCGGAGCACCAGGGCGCCCGCCCCGATCACGTCCGCGCGGCCCGGGTGCATGACCGGGATCGCCAGCCGCTGCTCCCGGCTCTTGCCGAGCAGGTCGGCGGTCGTCGCGGCCACCGCGTCGTACGACACCCGGGCGTGGTGGATGCGGCTCGGGTCGTACTCCTGGAGGCCCTGGGCGATCGCGACCACGGTGGTGACCGACCCGGCGAGCCCGACCAGCGTGGCGGCCTGCCGGCCCGGCACGGCCTCCAGCGCGCGGTCCACCGCCGCCGCGATGTCGGCCTGCGCGGCGGCGACCTCGTCCAGCCCCGGCGGGTCGCCGTGCAGGTGCCGCTCGGTCATCCGGACGCAGCCGATGTCCATCGAGATGGCCGCCTCGACGCCGCCCGCGCGGGTGCCGACGACGAACTCGGTCGAGCCGCCGCCGATGTCGACGACCAGGTACGGCTCGCGCGCGTCGGCGGGCAGCCCGCGCACCGCGCCCGTGAAGGAGAGCCGCGCCTCCTCGTCGCCGGTCACCACCTCGGGCGCGACCCCGAGGGTCCGCTCGACCATCTCCCGGAACTCGGCGGCGTTGGAGGCGTCCCGGGACGCCGAGGTGGCGCACATCCGGACCCGCTCCGCGCCCAGCTTCTCGATCTCGGCGGCGTACGAGGCCAGCGCGACCCGCGTGCGTTCGATCGCCTCCGGGGCCAGCCGCCCCGTCTTGTCGACGCCCTGGCCGAGGCGCACGATCTGCATCCGTCGGCTCAGGTCGGCCAGCGGAGCCTCCGGACCCGCCGAGGCGTCCGGCAGGTCGGCGACCAGCAGTCGGATCGAGTTGGTCCCGCAGTCGATGGCGGCCACACGCGTCGTCACGGCAGCAACCCTACGTCAGGCGCGCTCAGGTGACCCGGCGTAGCCCGCGTCCAGCAGTTCGGTGCCGAGCGGCGTCAACCGGTGCAGCACCGCGCCGCCGTCCCGGACGCTGGCGACCAGCCCCGCCGCCCGCAACGCCCCCGCGTGCTCGGACGCCGAGGAGGTGCTGATCCCCACGGCCCGGCCGAGCGCCGTAGTGGTGTGCCGGCCGGGGCCGGCGAGGCGGCGCAGCACCGCCGCCCGGGTCGCCCCCAGCAGGCGGCCCAGCGGATCGGGGGTGGTGGCTCTGATCAGGCGCGGCATCGGCGCGGGGTACACCACCAGCACCGGCCGACCGGGCTCCACCAGCACCCGGGGATGCGGGCCGGCCAGCGGCGAGGGCAGCAGGAGCAGGCCGTGGCCGGTGCCGGACAGCGAGGCGCTCCACCAGGTCCGCACCGTCAGCGTCGGCGCCTCCCACCGGATCGCCGGGTGCAGCGCGTTCAGCAGCCCGTCCAACCCGTGCGTGGCGAGTTGCGCGGTCGCCCCCGCCACGTGGTGCCGGTGCGCCTCCGTCAGGTCGGCCCAGTGCGGCGCGAGCACCGCGTCGTGCCAGGTGCCCAGGGCCCGGCCGAACAGGTCCATCGTCTCCCCGTCGGCCTCGGCGAACCGCCTGCGCAGCGGCGTCGCGGGCAACTGCGCGTACGCGGCGGTGACCTCCGCCCGGATGCGCCCGACGGGGGCTGCCCGGATCGCCTCCAGACCGGCGACGACCGATTCGAGGCCGTCCAGCGGGGTGAGGAAGTCGGGCAGGCGCCCGCGCGCGGGAAGCAGGTGCCGCAGCACGGAGGCGGCGGACCGGACCGGACCCGACGCGGAGGCCGCGTCCGCCGCGGGGCCCGGCGTCATCCGGGCCGTGTCCGCGTCGTGCAGCGCCTGGCAGGCCAGCAGGGACATGCCGACCGGGTGCAGGCGGTCGGCGAAGCGGACCCGGCACAGGTCCGCCAGTCCCAGGCGAAGACGGAGCATGCCAGCAGACTGCCGCTCTTCGGCCTGGACCGAAAGGGTTGCCCCGTTCAGGCGGGGCCATCCAGTGTGGACCGGGGTCACGGAGGGGGCGGGGCGTGCGACGGACGGTGGCAGTGCTGACGGGATGCTCTTCGCCGTCGTCGCCACGGCGTGCGGTGGGGACCGGGGTCAGTCCCGGGTCACGCCGGCCCCGTCGCCTTCGGGGGCCGTCGAGCGCCCCGCCGCCGGCGACCACCGGCTCACCCTGGCGCACGGCGGGGCCGACCGCCGGTACCTGCTGCGGGACGACCGACGACGTCGGCTTCCTCAAGGACCTCACCGCCCACCTCGTACGGACGTGGCGGGCCGATCCGGACCGGGTCTACCTCATCGGGATCTCCAACGGCGGGGACATGAGCTTCCGGGCCGCCGTCGAGGGCGAGAGGCTCTTCGCGGCGATCGGCGTGGTCAGCGGCGGCTACAGCGGCCCCCGGACGGCCCCCGAGACGTACGTGCCCCGGCGACCGGTCTCGGTGATCACCTTCATCGGCGGGCAGGACCGCTACGCCGACGTCTTCACCGAGGGCGTACGGACCTGGCAGCGACGGCTGCGCTGCACGCCGGCGACCGGCGCACCGCCGGCGGGCGCGCCACGGGTCACCCGCACCGGGCCGGTCAGAGGCGCAGCAGCATCCGGGTGTTGCCGAGGGTGTTCGGCTTGACGCGTTCCAGGTCCAGGAACTCGGCGACGCCCTCGTCGTACGAGCGCAGGAGCTGCTCGTAGACCGGCTGCGGCACGGGCGCGCCGTCGATCTCGGTGAACCCGAACGAGCCGAAGAACCGGGTCTCGAAGGTGAGCACGAAGATCCGGGCCACCCCCAGCTCGCGGGCGCCGTCGATCAGCTCCGCGACGATCCGGTGGCCGAGCTTGCGCCCGCGGCAGGAGGGGTCGACCGCCACCGTACGGATCTCGGCCAGGTCCTCCCACATCACGTGCAGCGCCCCGCAGCCGACCACCGCGCCGTCGCCGGCCCGGACCGCGACCCGGAACTCCTGCACGTGCTCGTAGAGGGTCACGGTGGCCTTGCTGAGCAGCCGCCGGTCGTCGGTGTAGGTGTCGACCAGCCGCCGGATGCCGCGCACGTCCGAGGTGCGGGCCCGCCGCACCACGATCTCGTCGGCCCCCGCCACGCCCCCGTCCGCGCCCGCCATGGTCAGTCCGCCGCCGGCACGTCCACGCACGGGCCGGCCGCCCACCACTTCTCCACCAGCGCCAGCGTCTCGTCGCCGAACGGGTTCACCCCGGGCCCGGCCCCGAGCGCGTGCCCGAGGTGCACGTGCAGGCACTTCACCCGGCCGGGCATCCCGCCGGCGGAGATGCCGGCGATCTCCGGCACCTCGCCGATCGCGTCCCGGCGGGTCAGGTAGTCCTCGTGCGCGGCACGGTAGCGCGCGGCCAGCTCCGGGTCGGCGGCCAGCCGGTCCGCCATCTCCTTCATCAACCCCGCCGACTCCAGCCGGCTGCACGCCGCCGTCGCCCGGGGGCAGGTCAGGTAGAACAGCGTCGGGAAGGGGGTGCCGTCGGCCAGGCGCGGGGTCGTCTCCACCACGTCCGGCAGGCCGCAGGGGCAGCGGTGGGCCACGGCCCGGGTGCCCCGGGGCGGGCGTCCGAGCTGCGCGGCCACCGCGGCCAGGTCGGCCTCGGTGGCCGGTTCGCGCCGCGGCGGGGGTACGGAGTCCGCCGCCGGCTCCTGCGGTGGTACGACAGTCACGATGCTGATCTCTCGTTCGATGCTCGGGTGCTGCTCACCGGTCGGGCTGCTCGCCGTTGGCGGCCTGCACGCTCGACCAGAGGGTGTCGTACCAGGAAGCGGGGGTGACGGGTGCCGACGGGGCCGTGGACGAACCGGCGTCCCGGGCGGCGCCCGCCGGGTCGGAGAGCACCACCAGCAGCGTCTCGCCCGGTGGGCCCATGAAGAACCGCTCCCTGGCCTGGATCTTGATGTATTCCGGGTCCTGCCACTTGGCCGCCCGCTCGGACAGCTCCTCGATCGCCTCCCGCTGGGCGGCCTGGGCGGCTTCCATCCGTTCGATGTCGGCCTGCTGGTCCAGGTAGACGCGCACCGGGTAGGTGTAGGCCAGGGCGAGCGCGATCAGCACCGCGAAGAGCACGGTGGCCCGCCCGGTGAGGCCCCGGGAGCGGGGTGCGGAGAGCCGCTTGACGGTGCCGGCGGCCGTACGACGGGCCGCGGCGGGCCGGCTCGCGGAGCGTACGCCCTCCGCGCCCCGGGCCGCCCCCGGCGCGCGACCGGCCGTGGCCCGCGACTCGGCGCGGACGCCGCCCTCGCGGACCGACGCCCGGGCGCCCCGGGCCCCGCCCGGCCGGCCGGTGTGACCCGGCCGACGGGCGGGGCGCTGACCGCCCGGTGTGCGGCGCTGCTGCATCGTCACACCCCTCCCCCGAGGCCTCGCGCGTCTCAGGCCGAACGGTAGCGCGGGAAGGCGCCCGCCCCGGCGTACCGCGCCGCGTCGGCCAGCTCCTCCTCGATCCGCAGGAGCTGGTTGTACTTCGCGACCCGGTCCGAGCGGGCCGGGGCACCGGTCTTGATCTGGCCGCAGCCCGTGGCCACCGCCAGGTCGGCGATGGTGGTGTCCTCGGTCTCGCCGGAGCGGTGGCTCATCATGCACTTGAAGCCGGCCCGGTGGGCCAGGTCCACCGCGTCCAGGGTCTCGGTCAGCGAACCGATCTGGTTGACCTTCACCAGGACCGCGTTGGCGGCCTTCTCGGCGATGCCGCGGGCGATGCGCTGCGGGTTGGTGACGAACAGGTCGTCGCCGACGATCTGGATGCGGTCGCCGAGCGAGGCGGTCAGCGTCTGCCAGCCGGTCCAGTCGTCCTCGGCCAGCGGGTCCTCGATCGACACGATCGGGTAGTCGCCGGCGAGCTTGGTGTAGTAGTTGCTCATCTCCTCGGCGGTCTTCGCGGTGCCCTCGAAGGTGTAGGTGCCGTTGTCGAAGAACTCGGTGGCGGCCACGTCGAGCGCGAAGACGATGTCGGTGCCGAGCCGGTAACCGGCCTTCTCCACCGCCTCGGCGATCAGGTCCAGGGCGGCGGCGTTGGTGGGCAGGTTCGGCGCGAAGCCGCCCTCGTCGCCGAGGCCGGTGGAGAGCTCCTTCTTCTTCAGCACCGACTTCAGCGCGTGGTAGACCTCCGTGCCGGAGCGCAGCGCCTCGCGGAAGCTGGGCGCGCCGATCGGCGCGATCATGAACTCCTGGATGTCGACGTTCGAGTCCGCGTGCGCGCCACCGTTGAGGATGTTCATCATCGGCACGGGCAGCAGGTGCGCGTTCGGGCCGCCCAGGTAGCGGAAGAGGCTCAGCTCGGCGCTGCCGGCCGCCGCCTTGGCCACCGCCAGGGAGACGCCGAGGATGGCGTTCGCGCCCAGCTCGGACTTGCTGTCCGTGCCGTCGACGTCGAGCATCTTCTGGTCGATCAGCCGCTGCTCGCTGGCCTCGTAGCCGATCAGCTCGTCGACGATCTTGTCCTCGATGTTCGAGACCGCCTTCTCGACGCCCTTGCCCTGGTAGCGGTCGGCGTCACCGTCGCGCAGTTCGATCGCCTCGAAGGCGCCCGTGGAGGCGCCGGAGGGCACCGCCGCCCGGGCGATCGTGCCGTCGTCGAGCCCGACCTCGACCTCGACGGTCGGGTTGCCCCGCGAGTCCAGAATCTCCCGCGCGACGATTCCCTCGATGGTTGCCACTGAGTCGCTCCTCGTTTGTGTGTTCCGGTCCGGTATGGGCCGCGACGGTGCGGCTGAGGCAGTTGTTGAACGCAGCGTATCGGGCGACGCTCGGACGCGGGCGGTCCGGGCGCTCGCCGGCCCGACCCGAAACCTGCCTCCGGGCAATGCTTTACCCGGACATTCCCGGATTCTCGTGCCTCAACCGGCAACGGGTTTGCGCGCGGTTGGCCCGATCGGCCAGGCTGGTCGCCATGCCCGCCGCCTCGACCACCCTCCGCATGCTCGCCGTGTCGGTCATCGCGTCGCTCACGGTGACCGGTTGTCAGACCCTCGACGACGCCGGCCGCACGATCGGGCGGTCCGACCTGGTGAACGACATGGCCGCCCGGCTCGACCGGGCGCTGGAGCTGACCTACTCCGCCGACTACCAGCTCTCCGGCGGGCAGACCGCCACGATCGCCCAGGCCCAGGACCCGGCCCGCTCCGCCTACACCTGGCCCGGCGGCAAGCTCACCGTCACCCCGGAGGCGACGACCCGCTGCGAGACCGGCGCCGGGCGCGCGACCTGCACCCTGGAGGCCCCGCCCGCGCCCAACGCGAAGCCCACGGTGACCATGTTCACCGAGGCCAAGCAGCGGGGGTTGGTGACGCCGCCGGTCGTCGTGGGGCTGCTCACCACCGCCGCGCTGGACCCGGACGCGGTGATCGAGCAGAGCGACACCACCCTCGCCGGCCACCACGCCACCTGCGTCGACGTGGCGCAGTCGGCCGGGGACTTCACCGCCTGCGTGACCACCGACGGGGTGCTGGGCAGCTTCACCGGCCTGGTCGACGGCCGCCAGGTCGAGCTGGCACTGAGCCGCTACCGCGAGACGGTCGACGGCGCGGTGTTCGACCTGCCGCCCGACGCCGGCGTCGTGGACCGCCGCCCGGCCAGCTCGTGACCGACCCCGCCTCCGGTCCTCAGACGCCGAGCAGGGTGCGCAGGTGGCGCGGGGGCGGGCAGTCGTGGGCGAGCATCGCGTCGTGCCACTCGCGTACCGCCACGCCGGCCGGGCGGGCGGCGGCGATCGCGGCCACCTCGCTGTAGCCGACGAAGTACGTCGAGAGCTGCGTCGAGGTGAGCAGGGCGCGCCGCCACTTGCCGGCCGCCTCCCCCTCCTCCTGGAAGCCCCGCCCGGTCATCAACGCCATCGCCTCGGCCTCCGGCAGCTCCTCGCAGTGCACGAGCTGGTCCAGCAGCGCGTTGATGGTCATCCGCAACTGCATCTTGAGCTGCTGCAACCGCACCGGCAGGCCGCCGAAGCCGAGGCCGGCCATCAGCTCCTCCGTGTAGACCGCCCAGCCCTCGATGAAGGGGCCCGACTCGGTCAGCGCGCGGACCCGGGTGGGGCCGACGTGCCGGCGGGCGTGGGCGAGCTGGAGGAAGTGCCCCGGCATCGCCTCGTGCACCGTCAGGTTGCGGATCATGTGGTCGTTGTACTCGCGGTAGAACGACTCGACCCGGTGCGCGGGCCAGTCCGCCGGGGTGGGCGCGATGCAGTAGAACGTCGGCACGTCCGCCGTCTCCAGCGGGCCGGGCGAGTCGCAGTAGGCGACCGCCACGCCCCGGGCGAACTGGGGCATCTCCTGGATCACGCACGGGTCGTCGACCAGGGTGACCAGGTCGTGGGCGCGCACGAAGTCGGTCGCCTCGTCCAGGGTGACCGAGGCGAGGTCCACGATGGTGTGGTCGTCCGGGTGCTCGGCGGCCAGCAGGTCCAGCGCCCGGCGTACCGTCTCGTCGTCGGCGGGGCCGCCGACCAGCTCGACGGCCGCCGCGCGGATCTCCTCGCCGACCCGGTCCAGGTTGGCCCAGGCCCGGCGCTGGATCTCGGCGGCGCCCAGCTCCGTGTCGAGGGTGTGCCAGAGCCGCGCCTCCCAGCGGCGGCGGCCCAGCCGCGGGTCCCGCCCGGGGCCGGCGTCGGCGGCCAGGCCCTGACGCAGCCACGCGACGAACTCCTCCAGCGCCGCGATCGCCGCGGTGGCGGCCGGCTCGACCCGGTCGTGCAGGGCGGGGGCCTGCGCGAGCAGCGCCGGCACCTCGTCGCGGATCAGCGCGGCCGCGCCGGTGAACTGCCCGACCGCCGTCTCCGCGTGGATGCGCGGCATGTCGCGCAGCGTCGCGCGCGCGGTCGCCAACGCGTCCGGTACGGCGGCGAGCCGGCCCGCCAGGCTGGTCAGCCGCACGTCGACCGGGGCGTACGGGCGGGCGAGCAGCGCGTGCAGCAGCGGCCCGGGGTTGTGCCGCAGCGGGTCCCACTCGTGCGCGCGGATGTCGCCGGACTCGAACAGCTCCCGGTCCACGAACGAGGTGAGCAGCGCGTGGTCGACGCGCTCCTCGACGTCCAGCGCGTCCGGGTCCAGCTCGGCGAGCGCGTCCGCGGCTTCCTTGAGCATGGTCCGGTCGGCCGCGACCGCCTCGGCGGAGAGGTCCGGCAGCCGGTCGTCGTAACGGTGGTCGCCGGTGGAGGTCGCGACCCCCGGCCGGCTCTCCAGCAACGCGTCGACGATCCGCTCCGCGAGCGGCACAAACGATTCCACCCGCCGACCCTACCGGGTCGACTCAGGCCTTTTCGGCGGCGCGGACCGCGTCCGCGTAGGCGAGGGCGGCGCGGCGCAGGGCCGCCTCCGGGTCCAGTCCCGCCTCGCGGGCCGCCGCGACCGTGGCGAGCAGGCCGGCACCGAGCCGCGCCTCCGGGTCCACCTGGGAATCCGCGAGGGGCGGCGGTACGGCGAGGCCGACCCGCCCGGCGCGCTCGAGGATCTTGGCGGCCAGGGCGAGGGCCGGCTGGCTGAGCGCGATGCCGTCCAGCACCGAGTCACGCGCCTTCTCGGCCCGCTTGATCCGCTCCCAGCTGGCCTCGATCTCCTCCAGGGTGCCGGCCTCGGCGTCGGCGAAGACGTGCGGGTTGCGCCGGACCATCTTGTCGACCAGCCCGCCGGCCACGTCGTCGACGGTCCACCGCTGTTCCTCGGGCAGTTCCTCGGCGAGGCGGGCGTGCAGCACCACCTGGAGCAGCACGTCGCCCAGCTCCTCGCGCAGCGCGTCGGTGTCCCCGGCGCTGATCGCGTCGTACGCCTCGTAGCACTCCTCGATCAGGAAGCCGGCGAGGCTGCGGTGGGTCTGCGAGCGCTTCCAGGGATCGCCGCCGGGAGAGGCCAGCCGGTCCATCACCGCCACCGCGTCGAGCAGCCGGGCGCCCGGCGGGTCCCAGGAGCCGTACATCAGCTCCAGCTCGGCCAGGCCGGGCTCGCGGGCCAGCCGCAGGCCCAGCTCGCGGGCCAGCGACTCGTCGCCGGCCGGGCCGGCCAGCCACACCGCGACGCCGTGCGACGCCGCCGCGTCGAGCAGCGCCTGCGTCGCCCGGCCGTCGACCACCGTGACCTCGGCGCCCGCCACGCGGACCGCCGTCGTCAGCTCGCTCTCCGCCCCTGCCAGCACCGGATGCCGGCGTACGACGTCCCACGCGGCGGCGGTCAGCAGCCCGGCCGGCAGCCGGGGCGAGGTGACGAGCAGGACGATCCGCGCGGGCATGCTCAGCTGTGGGTCTCGCCGGCCGCCTCGGGCACGACGGTGGGCAGCGGATCCGGGGTGGAGACGTCGGTGACCCCGTTGGAGCCGGCCTCGCCCAGCGGCACGCTCACCGCCGGCGCGTTGCCGGAGAAGCTCAGCACGGGGAACTCCAGCGGGCGGTAGCGGGGGTTGACCGTCACGTCGTACGCGGCGACCGCGTCGGCCAGCGACTTGCGGGTGGCCAGCGCGCCGCGCAACTGCTCGCCGTCGAGCTGGCGGGCGGCCGCCTCGTCGGGCACGTCGGCCGGGATGGCGCCCGCCTTGCGGCCCGCCGCCACCACGTCCGCCAGATCCTGCGCGGTCGGCTCGGCCGGTGCCCCGGTCGGCACCCCCGACAGGCAGTTGTAGAGCTCGGCGGACTGGCGCACATAGCCGGTGTCGGGCGACAGGCGCAACTGCTGGGCGACCTGCTCCGGCGCGACCTGCCCGCGCGGCTGGTAGTTCTTGTCCGCGGAGAGCCGCTCGCAGACCTCGGTCAACACGAGCATGCTGACGATCTGGCCGCGGTCGGGCAGCTGCGGCACCTGCGCCGGGGGCTGCCCCTCGGGCGCCTCGGGCGCCTCGGGCTGCCCGGTCGGCATCGGGTTCTTCGCCCGCAGGTCGTCGACGATCCCGGTGACGGCATCCTCGGTGATCCGCAGGTCACCGACGTAGGCGGCGACACCGGGCTCGGCACGGCAACCGGAGAGGGCGACGAGGCCGAGCGCCACGCTGGCGACGGCGACAAGACGGCGAGCACGCATGTCGGTCACTCTCTCATGCCGCCCGGGGCCGCCGTGACACCGCCCACCGGTCTCCCCCGCGCG
>NZ_WAAS01000191.1:0-12560 GCF_008806585.1 Micromonospora sp. AMSO12t | reverse complement strand
GGGTGCGGCCGAGGCGGCGGCGAGCACGGCCCGCTGCACCGGCTCGATCTCCATGCCGAGGTCGCCGGCGAGCTTGCGCACGTACTCCGGGCGCTTCTCCCGGTCCTTGAGCTTGGCGACCAGCGGCGCGGCCCGGCGCATCGCCTCGACCCGGCCGTCGACGGTGTCGAGGTCGAAGCGGTTGATCACGTGCCGCAGCGCGAAGTCGACAAGCGGCTCGCGGCGGGCGACCAGGTCGCGGACGGCCAGGTCGCCCTTGGCCAGGCGCAGGTCGCAGGGGTCCATGTTGTCGGGGCTGACCGCGATGAACGTACGCCCGACGAAGCGCTGGTCGTCCTCGAAGGCACGCAGGGCGGCCTTCTGGCCGGCGGCGTCTCCGTCGAAGGTGAAGATGATCTCGCCGGCCACGTCGTCGGTGTCCATCAGCAGCCGGCGCAGCACCCCGATGTGGTCCCCGCCGAACGACGTGCCGCAGGTCGCCACGGCCGTCGGGACCCCGGCCAGGTGGCAGGCCATCACGTCGGTGTAGCCCTCGACCACGACCACCTTGCCCTGTTTGGCGATCTCCCGCTTGGCCTGGTCGATCCCGTAGAGGACGTGCGACTTCTTGTAGATGGGCGTCTCGGGGGTGTTCAGGTACTTCGGGCCGTCGTCGTCGTCGAAGAGCTTGCGGGCGCCGAAGCCGATCACGTCGCCGGTCAGGTCGCGGATCGGCCACATCAGCCGGCGGCGGAACCGGTCGATCAGCGTGCCGGAACGCGACGGGCGGGACAGCCCGGCGGTGACCAGCTCGTCGTGGCTGAAGCCCTGCTGGCGCAGGTGCTTGGTGAGCAGGTCCCAGGCGTCGGGTGCGAAGCCGCAGCCGTAGCGCTCGGCGGCGGCCCGGTCGAAGCCGCGCCGGGCCAGGAACTCCCGGGCGGGACGCGCGCCGGCGGTGGTGAGCTGGCCGCGGTAGAACTCGACGGCGGCGGCGTGCGCGGCGACGAGGCGCTGCCGCTGCCCCTGCTGCGGGCGCGGACGCGGCGCGGCCGAGTCGTTCTCGACGTAGCGCAGCTGGAGGCCGGCGCGGTCGGCGAGCCGCTCGACCGACTCGACGAAGCTGAGGTGCTCGGCGTCCATCAGGAACTTGATCGCGTCGCCGCCGGCGCCGCAGCCGAAGCAGTACCAGACGTTGCGGGCGGGCGAGACGTTGAACGACGGGCTCTTCTCGTCGTGGAACGGGCACAGCCCCTTGAGGTTGCCGCTGCCGGCCGACCTCAGGGTCACCGTCTCGGAGATGACGTCGGCGATCGAGCTGCGTTCCCGGACCAGCGCGATGTCCTCGTCCCGGATCCGCCCAGCCATGTCCGCCACCCCCTCGGCGTACATCCTGCCCTGCCGCACCGACGCCGCGCCGCCGGGGGACGCCGCGTGTGGCGACCACCGCCGTCACCTCGGCGCCCGCGCCCGCGACGGCCGCCCCCGCCCGGCCGGGTCACGGCCACCCGGCGCGGTGCCACGCCGGGTCAGCGCGGGCGCCGCAGGTAGCGCCGCACCGGCGGCGGGTCCTCCTCGTCGTACGACCGGGCGGCCCGGACGGCGGCGGCCAGGCCGGAGCGGCGGACCCGCGGCGGCGGGTTGACCGCCGGGTCCCGGGCCATGTCCCGGACCAGCGCGACGGCCAGGCCGAGCATCACCACGACGAAGGGCAGGGCGACGAGGATGGTCGCCTGTTGCAGCGCGTCCAGCCCGCCCACCAGCAGCAGTACGGCGGCGACCGCGCCGATCAGCACGCCCCAGACCACCACCAGCGCGCGGTGCGGGCGCAGCGCGCCCCGGGAGGTCAGCGAGCCGAGCACCAGCGACGCCGAATCGGCGCTGGTGACGAAGTAGAGGGCGATCAGCACCATGGCCAGCACGCTGGTCAGCGTCGCCAGCGGCAGTGCCCCCAGCAGGCCGAAGAGGGCCTGCTCGGTGCCCGCCCCGACGTCGGCGACCAGGTCCCGGGCGCCGGTGGCCTGCGCCCGCAGCCCGCTTCCGCCCATCACCGCGAACCAGACCGCGCTGGCTCCGCTCGGCACCAGCAGCACCCCGACGACGAACTGCCGGACCGTACGGCCTCGGGAGATGCGGGCGATGAAGGTGCCCACGAAGGGCGCCCAGGAGATCCACCACGCCCAGTAGAAGATCGTCCAGGAGCCGAGCCACGACGGATCGGAGAAGGCGCCCGTGCGGGTCGACATGAAGACCAGGTTGCTGAGATAGTCGCCCACCGCGGCCGGCAGGACCTCCAGCGTGTAGATGGTCGGCCCGACCACGAAGACGAAGAGCATCAGCAGCACCGCCAGCAGCACGTTGGTGGTGGAGAGCCACTTGATGCCCCGGTGCAGCCCGGAGAAGGCGGAGATGACGAACGCCAGGGTGAGCGCGCCGATCACCACCAGTTCCACCGCGGTCGTGTCCGGAACACCCGCCACCAGGTCGAGACCGGCGGCGACCTGGAGCGCGCCGAGGCCGAGGCTCGTCGCCGAGCCGAACACGGTGGCGAAGACGGCCAGCAGGTCGATCGCCCGCCCGGCCGCGCCGTCGGCACGGTCCCCGAGCAGGGGGTGGAAGGCCGCCGAGATCCGGTTCTCCCGGCCCCTGCGGAAGGTCGAGTACGCCAGCGCGAGCGCGACGACGGCGTAGATCCCCCAGGGGTGCAGCGTCCAGTGGAAGAGGGTGTACTGCATCGCCGTGGCACCGGCCGCGCCGGTCTGCGGTGCGACGCCGGTGGCCGGCGGAGGCACGGCGTAGTGCTGGATGGGCTCGGCGACGGCGAAGAAGACCAGGCCGATCCCCATCCCGGCGCTGAACATCATGGCCACCCAGGCCAGCGTGCTGAACTCCGGTTCGTCGTCGTCGGCACCGAGCCGGATCCGGCCGAACCTCGTCGTCGCGATGATCACCGAGAGCACCAGGAAGGCGTCGGCGGCCACCACGAAGAACCAGCCGAAGGTGTCGATGACCCAGGCCAGGCCCGACTCGCCGAAGCCGGCCAGGGAGCCCCGGGCCAGCACGCCCCACGTCACCACGGCCAGTACGCCGCCGACGCTGAGCGCCAACACCGTCCGGTCGATCCGGCCCACGGCCTGCGCCCGGTCCCGTACCTGCCCGCTCATGGCCACCCCCTGCCCATCCTGCTGGGCAGGAGGGCGGCACACGGCGATATCGGGCGAACCTGCCCGGCAGTGGTTGGTCAGGCGGGGACGGCGGCCTCCTCGGCCTCCACCTGCCGCTTCCAGTCGGACTTGCTGGCCCGCCAGCCCTCGTCGTCCATGCCCCGGCGCCAGTAGCCGGAGATGGAGAGCCGCTCGCGGGGAATGGCGTGCTCGACGCGGAGCAGGCGGCGCAGCTCCTTGACGAAGGTGGCCTCGCCGTGCACGAAGGCCTGCACGTCCCCGGGCGGGAACTCCAGGGCGCGGACGGCCGTGACCAGGGCCTCCCCGACCGGGCGGTCGCCCCGGTGCAGCCAGGTCAGGCGCACCGCGCCCGGGCTGGCCAGCGGCTGCTCCTCGGTCGGGTCGGCGACCTCGACGAAGACGGTGGCCGGGGCGCCGGCGGGCAGCCGCTCCAGGGCGGCGGCGATGGCCGGCAGCGCGCTCTCGTCGCCCACCAGCAGGTGCCAGTCGGCGTCGGGGCTGGGGGCGTACTCCCCGCCGGGGCCGACGAAGGGCACCGGGTCGCCGGGGCGCAGCGCGGCCGCCCACGGCCCGCCCAGCCCCACGTCACCGTGGTGCACGATGTCGACGGTCAGCTCGCCGGCCGACGCGTCCCAGGCCCGCACGGTGTACGCGCGCAGCCGGGGCCACTGCTCCCGGGGCAGGTCACGGCGGAGCGCGTTGAGATCCGCCGGGATCGGGTACCGCGTCCCCGGCGCCGGGAAGACGATCTTGATGTAGTGGTCGGTGAACTCGCCCACCGGCAGGCCGGCCAGCTCCTCACCCCCGAGCACCAGCCGGACGACGTGGGGGGTGGGCCGCTCGGTGCGCAGTACCCGGGCGGTGGTGACCTTGATGGGGCGCTCCGTCATGCCGGTTAGGCTAGCCTAAGTTCGCGCGCCTGCCCATCCCTGATCTCCCGCCGGCGGGTGCCCGCGCCCACCGCGCACCACCCGCGCGTGCCAGGCGACAGCCGCCGGGTCGGTCAGCGAGGCCACCTGGTCGACCACCACCCGGAGCCGGGCCGCGTCGTCCGGCGCGGCCGACCAGAGCGGGGCGAAGACGGGATCCAGCCCGTCCGGCGCCCGGTCGGCCAGGGCGTGCACCAACTCGGCCAGCACCTCCCGCTGCCGCCGGTAGCGGTCCCCCGCGCCGGGGCGACGCATCACGTACCGCAGGGCGATGCCCTTGAGCAGCGCGCACTGCGCCCCGATCCGCCGGGGCACCACCAGGTCGGCGGCGTAGCGGCGGTGCGGGCCGTGGCCGTACCGCTCCTGCGTGGCCGCCACCACCGTCGAGACGAAGCGGCCGGTCAGCACGCTGGTGGTGGCCTTCAGCGCCGCCTGCGCGCGGTGGCTGCCGTCGTAACCGGCCAGCGGGGCGAGCACCGGATCGCCGAGCAGCTCCAGCAGCACGTCGCCGAGGTCGGCCGGGGACTCGCCCGAGTAGGTGGCGGCGACGTCGGCGCAGAGCGCGGCCCGCTCGTCGGGGTCGCGCAGCAGCGTGCGCAGCGCCACGTACCCGCCGTGGATGCCGTCCTCGACGTCGTGCACCGAGTACGCGACGTCGTCGGCCCAGTCCATCACCTGCGCCTCCAGGCAGCGCCGGTCGTCACCCGGGCCGCCCGTACGCAGCCAGGCGAAGAGCGGGAGGTCGTCGTCGTACACCCCGAACTTGCGCTGCTCCTGGCGGCGGGGCCACGGGTACTTGCTGACCGCGTCGAGCGATGCCCGGGTCAGGTTGAGGCCGGCGGACCGCCCGTCCGGGGCCACCACCTTGGCCTCCAGGCGGGTCAGCACCCGCAGCGTCTGCGCGTTGCCCTCGAAGCCGCCGCACCCGGCCGCAAGGTCGTCCAGCGCGTCCTCGCCGTTGTGCCCGAACGGCGGGTGACCGAGATCGTGGGCGAGCCCCGCGGTGTCGACCACGTCCGGGTCGCAGCCCAGCCGGGCCCCCATCTCGCGGGCGATCTGCGCGACCTCCAGCGAGTGGGTCAGCCGGGTACGCAGGAAGTCGTCGGTGCCGGCCGTGTGCACCTGGGTCTTCGCGGCCAGCCGCCGGAACGCCGCCGAGTGCAGCACCCGGGCGCGGTCCCGCTCGTACGCCGACCGCCCGTGACCGGTGTCCTTCGGCGGCTCGGCGACCCAGCGGGCGACGTTCGGATCGTCCGGCCCGGGAGGCTCAGTCCTCACGCTGCCGCAGCACGCAGAACTCGTTGCCCTCCGGATCGGCCAGCACGGTCCACCCGCCGTCGCCCTGCCCCACGTCGACGTGCCGGGCCCCCATGTCGACCAGCCGCTCGACCTCGGCCTCCTGGTCGTCGGGACGCAGGTCGATGTGCAGCCGGTTCTTGGTCGTCTTGTCGTCGGTCACCGACACGAAGACGATGCCCGGCAGCCGGTCGGCGGACCGGCGGATCTCCACCTCGTCCGGCTGCTCGGTGACCACCTGGTAGCCCAGCGCCTCGGCCCACCAGCGGGCGAGCCGGGCGGGGTCCCGGGCGTCGACGGTCAGGCTCTCCCAGGCGCTGCTCATGTCGATCAGGTTACGCCCGCGCGCCGCGAACGGCGCGCCGCCGGCGCGCGCCCGACGGCTACGCAACCTCCGAACAGTCGAGAGTTGTCGACCGATCGCCGTCGGTTACGGGATCGCGGTCCGGCATGGCCGCCGGTAGCGTTCCCAGCGCGGAACGTGACCAGACTGAGGGCCCGACGGTGGGGAGACGCCCGTGAACGCGGACACGATGATGGGAACGGAACTGTCGGAGCTGCGCCGGCGCCGCCCGGAGGTGGCGGGCACGGTGCTGGCCGGGACCGACGGCCTGCTGATCTCCAGCGACCTGCCGACGACGGACGCCACCCACCTGGCGGCGCTCGCGGCGGCGAGCTTCGGCCTCGGTCACCGGGTGGCCGACACCGTGCGGCACGGCGAGTTCCGGGAATCGGTGGTCCGCACCTCGACCGGCGCCGTCGTCACCTATCCCGCCGGGCGCAACGCCCTGTTGACGCTGGTCGCCGACGCCAGCGCCGACCTGGACGAGCTGCACGCCGACGCGCGGGCGGTGGCCCGGCGCACCGGCTCGGTGCTGGACACCAGCCGCCTGATCGGGGCGGCGACGGTGCCCGAGGCACACGCCCGGCTCGCGGCCCGCACCTCGGGCGGCAGGCTGCCCCGGCGCGTCACCCCCCACGCCTGGCGCCGCCCGCCGGTCTGAGCAACCCCCGGGAGTCGGTCCGCGACCGACTCCCGACCCACGGTGCGGTCGCGCCGGCACGGGCCACCCGCACGGCAGCGGCGGCGGACCCGCTCCCCCGGGTCCGCCGCCGGCCTGTCGTCCTCGCGCGTCAGCGGCTGTCGGAGCCGTCCGTCTCCACCGCCGCGCGGCCGGCCTCCAGCCGGGCGACGGGCACCCGGAAGGGGGAGCAGGACACGTAGTCCAGGCCGACCTCGTGGAAGAAGTGCACCGACTCCGGGTCGCCCCCGTGCTCGCCGCAGACGCCGAGCTTCAGCTCCGGCCGGGCCGCCCGGCCCTCCTCCGCGGCGATGCGCACCAGCCGGCCCACGCCGTCGCGGTCGATCGACTCGAACGGCGAGATGCCGAAGATGCCCAGCTCCAGGTAGCGCCAGAAGAACGCGCCCTCGACGTCGTCGCGGGAGAACCCCCAGCCCATCTGGGTCAGGTCGTTGGTGCCGAAGGAGAAGAACTGCGCCGCCTCGGCGATCTGGCCGGCGGTCAGCGCCGCCCGGGGCACCTCGATCATCGTGCCGATCAGCACCTCGACGCCGCTGTCCCCGACCACCTCGGCGATGATCTTCTCGGCCTCGGCGCGGACCGTCTCCAGCTCCTGCACCGCGCCGACCAGGGGGACCATGATCTCCGGCCTGGCCACCGCGCCGCTGCGGGTGACGGTGACTGCGGCCTCCGCGATCGCCCGGACCTGCATGGCGAACAGACCGGGGATGACCAGGCCGAGGCGGACGCCACGCAGGCCCAGCATCGGGTTCTCCTCGTGCATCCGCCGGACGGCGGCGAGCAGCGCCTCCTCCTGCGCCACGTCCTCGCCGCGCTCCTGGGCGACCGCCACGTTGACCGCGAGCTGCTCCAGCGGGGGCAGGAACTCGTGCAGCGGCGGGTCGATCAGCCGGACGGTGACGGGCATCCCGTCCATCTCCCGGAAGATCTCCTCGAAGTCGGCCCGCTGCAACGGGAGCAGCGCCGCCAGCGCGGCCTCCCGCTCGGTGTTGTCGCGGGCCAGGATCAGCCGCTCGACCAGCTCGCGCCGGTCGCCGAGGAACATGTGCTCGGTGCGGCACAGCCCGATGCCCTCCGCGCCGAAGCGCCGGGCCCGGGCGGCGTCCGCGCCGGTGTCGGCGTTCGTGCGGACGGCCAGCCGCCGCCTGGCGTCGGCGTGCGACATGATCCGGTGTACGGCCCGGACCAGCGGATTGTCGACGTGCTCGGGGTCGAGGCTGCCCTCGAAGTACTGCACCACCTCCGACGGCATGACCGGCACCTCGCCGAGGTAGACCTTGCCGGTGGTGCCGTCGATGGAGACGACGTCGCCCTCGACGACGGTCTGCCCGCCGACGACGAACCGGCGCTGCGGGACGTTGACCTCGATCTCGTCGGCGCCGGAGACGCAGGTCTTGCCCATCCCCCGCGCCACTACGGCGGCGTGGCTGGTCTTGCCGCCGCGCGAGGTGAGGATGCCCTGGGCGGCGATCATGCCGTTGAGGTCGTCGGGGTTGGTCTCGCGCCGGACCAGGATCACCGACTCCCCCTCGGCGGCCAGTTCGACCGCGCGGGCGGAGGTGAAGACCACCTTGCCCGACGCCGCGCCCGGCGACGCCCCGATGCCCTTCGCCACCGGCTGGAACTCGTGGTCGAGCCGGAACCGGGGGAACATCAGCTGGGCGAGCTGCGCGCCGTTGACCCGGTGCAGCGCCTCGTCGAGGTCGATCAGGCCCTCGTCGACGAGCTGCCCGGCGATGACGAACGCCGCGGCGGCGGTGCGCTTGCCGACGCGCGTCTGGAGCATCCAGAGCTTGCCGCGCTCGATGGTGAACTCGATGTCGCAGAGGTCCCTGTAGTGACCCTCCAGCCGGGCCATGATGCCGAGCAGTTCGTCGTAGGACTTCTTGTCCAGCCGCTCCAGCTCCTGCAACGGCACGGTGTTGCGGATGCCCGCGACCACGTCCTCGCCCTGGGCGTTGGCCAGGTAGTCGCCGTAGATGCCCTGGGCGCCGCTGGCGGGGTCGCGGGTGAACGCGACGCCGGTGCCGGAGTCCGGGCCGAGGTTGCCGAAGACCATCGCCACCACGTTGACCGCCGTGCCCAGGTCAGCCGGGATCCGCTCCTGGCGGCGGTAGAGCACCGCGCGCTCGGCGTTCCACGACTCGAAGACCGCGCGGATGGCCAGGTCGAGCTGCTCGCGCGGCTCCTGCGGGAACTCCCGGCCGGTGTGCTTGAAGAAGATCTTCTTGTACGCGTCGACCAGCCCCCGCAGGTCGTCGGCGCCGAGATCGAGGTCGTCGTGGGTGCCCTTGGCCCGCTTGGCGTCGTCGAGCGCGTGCTCGAACTCCTCGCCCGGCACCTCGCACACCGTCTTGCCGAACATCTGGATCAGGCGGCGGTAGGAGTCCCAGGCGAACCGGTCCGCGCCGCCAAAGGTCTGCGCGTCCGCGCCGCTGGCCTGTCGCGCGAGCCCCTGGACGCTGCGGTCGTTGAGGCCGACGTTGAGGACGGTCTCCATCATGCCGGGCATGGAGAACTTGGCGCCGGAGCGGACGGACACCAGCAGCGGGTCCTCCGGGTCACCGAGACGCTTGCCCATCGCCTGCTCCAGCGACGCGAGGTGCGCGGCGATCTGGTCGGCCAGGCCGTCCGGTTCCTCCCCGGTCGCGAGGTACGCCTTGCAGGCCTCCGTGGTGATCGTGAAGCCCGGTGGGACCGGCAGGCCGAGATTGGTCATCTCGGCCAGGTTGGCCCCCTTGCCACCGAGCAGTTCCTTGAGATCCTTGTTGCCCTCGGCGAAGGCGTACACGTACTTGTGTTCCACCGTCTCCTGCTTTGCCACCAGAGCCCTCCCACGCGCGCCGGTCCGACACTTAACGAAGGTTCAGTCGCTCTCATACCCCGGGACGGACCACCGGCAATCCCGGTGCCAAGCCGGCCGGTGGGCGAAGGCTAAGCGAACTTCGCGTGGCCCGGGACCGTTCGGTGACAATAGGCACAGCTATCACGACTATCCGCGTTCGTACCGGTTTTTGGGAACGCTTCCACGCGCACGATCACGCATTTCCGGCTCCGCCTCGTATTCTTGGCCGCACGCTTTTCGGTGAACCTCACCTTTGCCATAACCGCCGCAAATACACCCCTCGGAGCCGACGCCGTGCCAGCCGTTCCCACCGCCGCCCCGGAGCCGCTCGACCCGTCCCGCGCCGCCGGGGTGGACGAGCGGGAGCCCGGCCACCGCGCCCTACCGATCCACGAACCGGCCGCCGCCGAGCTGGCCCGGGCGGCGACCCGGGCCGCCGACGACCTGCTCACCCCGCCGCCCGGGACCGCCGACGACCTGCCCGTCACGCCGGCCCGGGTCCGGCTGGGCGACGTCGTGCCCGCCCCGGAGCGGGTCGCGCCGGCGCTGGGCGCCGACTTCGTCCTCACTCCCGACGCGGCGATCCGGGTGAACGGCGACGACGACGCCCGCGCCGTCGCCGGTCAGCTGGCCGCCCTGCTCCGGCCGGCCACCGGCTACCCGCTGCCGGTGACCGACGCCACCCGACCGGAGCCGGCCGGCGGCATCACCCTGACGCTGGCCGCCTCCGCCGACCTCGGCCCGGAGGGCTACCGGCTCGACGTGACGCCCGACGGCGTACGGATCGAGGCCGCCACCCCGGCCGGGCTCTTCCACGGCGTGCAGACGCTGCGGCAGCTCCTGCCCGCCGCCATCGAGAGCCCGGTGCCGGTAGCCGAGCACTGGGCGCTGCCCGGCGGTTCGATCACCGACCGGCCCCGCTTCCCCTACCGGGGGGCGATGCTCGACGTGGCCCGGCACTTCTTCGGCGTACCGGACGTGCTGCGGGTGATCGACCACCTGGCCCGCTACAAGCTCAACCACCTGCACCTGCACCTCACCGACGACCAGGGCTGGCGGATCGCGATCGACTCCTGGCCCCGGCTCGCGGAGGTCGGCGGGGCGGTCGAGGTGGGCGGCGGCCCGGGCGGGCACTACACGCGCGACGACTACCGGCGGATCGTCGCCTACGCCGCCGAGCGGCACGTCACCGTGGTGCCGGAGATCGACCTGCCGGGGCACACCAACGCCGCGCTGACCGCGTACGGCGAGCTGGCCCCGGACGGCACCGCGCCGCCGCCGTACACCGGCACCGAGGTCGGCTTCAGCTACGTCGACCCCACCAACGAGCGGACGTACGAGTTCGTCGCCGACGTGCTGGGCGAGATCGCGGCGCTCACCCCCGGGCCGTGGCTGCACATCGGGGGCGACGAGGCGTTCAAGGTACGTCCCGACGCGTACGCGGCCTTCGTCGAGCGCACCCAACGCATCGTCGCCGGAACCGGCAAGACGGTGGTGGGCTGGCACCAGATCGCGCCCGTCGCGCACGCCGAGGGGCGGGTGCTCCAGTGGTGGGGCACCAAGGGCGAGGACCCGGTCACGGCGGACGCCGTCCACCGGGGGGCACGGCTCGTCCTCTCCCCAGGCAACCACGCCTACCTCGACATGAAGTACGCCCCGGACACCCCCATCGGGCACGACTGGGCCGGCCTGATCGACGTGCGGCGGGCGTACGACTGGGATCCCGGCACCCACGTGGCCGGCGTGCCGGCCGACGCGGTGCTGGGCGTGGAGGCGCCGCTGTGGACCGAGTCGGTCACCTCGCGGGCCGAGGTCGAGTTCATGCTCTTCCCGCGCCTGCCCGCGATCGCCGAGCTGGGCTGGTCGCCCCGCGCGACGCACGACTGGGCCGGGTTCCGCGATCGGCTGGCAGGGCACGGCCCGCGCTGGGCCGCGGCCGGCATGGCCTTCCACCGCTCACCGGAGATCCCCTGGCCCGCCGAGCGGCCAGCTCCCGCCAAGCGGCAGGCGGCGATCCCCACCCAGACCAACCACCCGACTCCCACCGCGCCACACACGGCGATCCCCACCCAGACCGACCAACCAACTCCCACCGGGCCGCGCACGGCGGCCCCCATCCAAACCAACCCCGAGGAGGCCTCCGCGCCAGGCCCGTCCGCCTGACGCCCGCGCCCGACGCCCCCATCCCCGCCGCGGTGGCGGTCGCCGCCGCCATCGCGGTCGTCACCGGGTCACCTGGCTCACCCCGGTTACCGGATCACCCGGGGCACATCGGGGCACCGGGGCACCGGATCCATCGGGTCCATCGGGTCCATCGGGTCCATCGGATCACCGGATCACCGGATCACCGGATCACCGGATCACCGGTGGAGATCTTGGTACGAGATGGCCCCTGGAGGGGCGGTTTCTAACCAAGATCTCCGGTAGAAGCCCAGCGGACGGACGCGAGAGTGGGCACCGACGGGGTGTGGCCCGCCGTGCCCGGCGCAGGGACGGGGCGGTGGCGGTCGCCGCTGCCGTCGCGGTCGCGGTCACCGTGACGGTCACGGGTGCCGTGGCGGTCACGGGCGCCGCGACGGTCACGGGTGCCGTCGCCATCGCCGTCGCGGATGCCTCTCGATCTCGGGGTCAGGGCGGTTTCGCCTGACGCGTCACGCAGGGCACGTACCGCCGGTTGCCGGGGTGCCCATTGCTGGCGGGCGCGCGGACAGGCGGCACGGATGCGCTCCTCGGGGCGCTGTCGAGCTGATGTCGTAGACGATTCAGCGGTGCCGTCCGTTCCGGGCCGGAGAGGCGTGGGGATTGGGCGCGGAAAGAAGTCGCGGTTCGTGCCGTCGGGGCAGCGTGAGTCGTTTACGACATCAGCTCGACAGCGCGCTCGCCGCCCCATGCTGCACCCGACGACCGACGGCGGCAGACTGCGACGGGCTGCGACGGGCTGTGGAGTCGTGGGAGTTTTGTCCGCTTCGAAGTGTCCGAGTCCGTGCCTGGATGTCCGTCGCCGTCCGGTGCGTCCCGTGGCCGGCGCCACCTCAGCGGCGGAATCGTGGGCCGGTGCGGGCCGTTGAACATGGCATACCCACGGCGCCTCCCCCGCGCGCCACGGTGGCCCGACCGGCCGGCGGAATGACTGGCCGACCCGGGTCGTTGAGACATCCCGGACGCCCGAGCAGGCCCCCCACCGCCGGAGCGATCCGTTCTGACTTCCCCCTCGCGGCACGCCGCTCCCCCGCGCGTCCGCGTACCCCCGATCGAAAGGTGCTGCCATCATGCGTACCGACATCCT
>NZ_WAAS01000190.1:0-12693 GCF_008806585.1 Micromonospora sp. AMSO12t | reverse complement strand
GGGCGCGCCCCGGCCGCGATGACCCGGGTCCGGAAGCTGCGCGTCCGCCCGGACCTGCTCTACGTGGCGAGCGGCTGGAGCACCCTGGTGACCGACGTCCGCGGCCGGATCACCGGCGCCGACCCGCAGGGCTTCTTCGCCCGCAACACCCGGGTCCTCAGCACCGAACGCCTCAGCGTGGACGGCCACGAGCCGGTCCCGTTCAGCACAGCCAACGTGGCGGGGCACGCCCAGCTCTCGTACGCCGCCCTCGGCGACGGCGACACGCTGCCCTCCCGCGCGGCCTACCTGCTGGTGGAGCGCTTCGTCGGCGCGGGCCTGCGGACCCGGCTGACCGTGGTCAGCTACGCGGCCGTGCCCCTGGACCTACGGCTGCGGATCCACCTCGCCGCCGACTTCGCCGACACCAGCGAGGCCGAGACCGGCCGCCGGGTGCAGTCCGGCACAGTCGACGCGAGCTGGAACGACCAGGACCGGGAGCTCCGCCTGACCTACCGGTGCGACGGCCTCGACCGGGCGGTGGCGATCGGCGTACGGGCCGACATGCCCGTCCGGTACGCCGACGCCACCCTGACGGTCGACCTCGCGGTGCCGCCCCGGGGGTCCCGCCGGGTGGAACTCCTCGTCGAACCCGTCTTCGACGGGCAGCGCCTCGCCGCACCGCCGCCGACCTTCGCCGAGCCGGACGACGCGGCCGCGCGCGCCCGCGGCACCCTGGCCCGCGAACTCGCCCGGCTCGCCAGCAGCAACTTCGACGTCACCGCCGCCTGGCGGTGCGCGGTCGACGACCTGGCCGTGCTGCCGCTGGGAGAACCGGACGGGCCGACGGCGCCCATGGCCGGCCTGCCCATCTACCAGGAGATCTTCGGCCGCGACACGATGACCGCCTCGTGGCAGTCCCTGCTCGCCGGGCCGACGATGCTGGCGGACAGCCTGCGGCTCAACGCCCACCACCTCGGGCGGCGCATCGACGACTGGCGCGACGAGGAGCCCGGCAAGCCGTTGCACGAGGCCCGGCGGGGCCCGGTGTCCACGCTCGGTATCGACCCGTTCGACAGCTACTACGGCGACTGGTCGACCGCGCCGGACTTCCTGGTCTTCCTCGGCCAGTACCTGGCCTGGACCGGGGACCTCGACACGGTACGGGACCTGCTGCCGACCGCGCGGCGCGTGCTGGGCTGGATCGACCGGTTCGGCGACCTCGACCGGGACGGCTTCCTCGAATACCACCGCCGGTCCCCCGCCGGCCTGAAGAACCAGGGGTGGAAGGACTCGGACACCGCCATCGTCGACGAGCACGGCGAGGTGGTGCCGAACCCGATCGCGACCAGCGAGTTGCAGGCGTACTGGTACGCCGCCCTGCGGCACGCCGGGGTGGTGTTCGCCGCGACCGGTCACCCCGCGTACGGCGCCGGACTGGTCCGCCGGGCCGCCGCCCTGCGGCGCCGCTTCCACCGGGCCTACTGGATGCCGGACCGGGGCTGCCACGCGTTGGCGCTGGGGCCGGACAAGCGGCAGGTGCGCTCGGTCAACTCCAACGACGGCCACCTGCTGGCCACGGGGATCGTGCCCGCCCGCATCGCGCCCCTCGTCGCCGACCGGCTGCTCGCCCCCGACATGTTCAGCGGCTGGGGGGTGCGCACCCTGTCCTCGGCACACCCGGCGTACGACCCGTTCAGCTACCACCGGGGCAGCGTCTGGCCGGTCGAGGCGGGCACGATCGGCCTGGGGCTGGCCCGGTACGGCTGCTGGGAACACCTGCACCGGCTCGCGGAGGGGATGTTCTCCGCGGCGGCGCTCTTCACGGAGCATCGCCTGCCGGAGGTGCTCAGCGGACTGCCCCGCGACGACGCCCATCCGCACCCGGGCGTCTACCCGGACTCCTGCTCCCCGCAGGCCTGGTCCGCCAGCGCGGTCGTCGCGCTGGTCCAGGCGCTGCTGGCGCTGCGCCCGGCCGCGCCGCTGCGGACGATATTCGTCGACCCGCACCTGCCGGAGTGGCTGCCGGACCTCACGCTGGAGGGCGTGCGCGTGGGCGGGCGCACCGTCGACCTGACCGTACGCCGCGGGCGCGGCGGGCGCACGTCGCTGCGCGCCCGGGGCGACCGGATCGCGGTGGTCCGCCGGCCCACGCTCCAGGCCTCGGCGACCCACCGCCGGTCCTGACCGGCCGATGCCCGGACCAGGTCCGTGGAGACGCCGCGCCCGGGCCGGCCGGCACAACGCGGAATCGGCGTCCGCAGCCGTCAGGGCTAGGATCCGGTGGTGGCCGATCAGGGGCTCATCCAGGACGACGAACGGTTGCGCCGCATCGAGGCCGTGACCGACGCGACGCTGTCCCGTCTCGACGCGGCCGACCTCTTCGACGAACTCCTCGACCGCGTCCGGGACCTGCTCGACGTCGACACGGCGGCCATCCTCATGCTGGACACGCACTCCCAGCAGCTCGTGGCCACCGCGGCCAAGGGGCTGGAGGAGGAGGTCCGGCAGGGGTTCCGCGTCTCCGTGGGCCGCGGGTTCGCCGGCCGGATCGCCCTGACCGGACGGCCGGTGATCATCGAGGAGGTCACCCCCGACGTCGTGGTCAACCCGGTCCTGCTGTCGATGGGGCTGCGGTCGCTGCTCGGCGTGCCGATGTTCGCCAGGGGCGAGCTGATCGGCGTGTTGCACGTGGGCACGCTGGGCCACCGCCGGTTCACCACCGACGACGTACGCCTGCTGGAGCTGGTCGCCGACCGGGCCAGCCTGGCCAACCTCGCCCGGTCCCACAACCTCGACCACAACGCCGCCCTCGCCCTGCAACGCAGCCTGCTGCCCGCCCGACTGCCCCGCCTGCCGGGCCTGGACATGGCCGCCCGGTACGTGCCCGGGCACGTCGCCGGAATCGGCGGCGACTGGTACGACGTGTTCGTCCTGCCCTCGGGCTGGCTGGGCCTGGTCATCGGCGACGTGTCGGGCCATGGCCTGCAGTCGGCCGTGGTCATGGGGCGCGTCCGCAGCGCGCTGCGCGCCTACGCGCTGGTCTGCGACGACCCGGCGGAGGCGTTGACGCTCCTCGACCGCAAGGTCAGCCACTTCGAGGCCGGAAACCTCACCACGGCGCTCTACGCCATGGTCTCCCCCGACCGGACCCGCATCCGGCTCTCCGCCGCCGGGCACCTGCGCCCCGTCCTCGCCGTGCCGGGCCAGCGGGGCGCGCCCGTCCCGGTCCACGCCGATCCCCCGCTCGGCACGGGTCGCCGGCCGCCGCCCCGGCAGCAGGCGGAGGTGGACTTCCCGCCGGGCGCGGTGCTCGTCTGCTTCACCGACGGCCTCGTCGAACGCCGCCACGAGGTCATCGACGTCGGTCTCGACCAGCTCGCCCATGTGGTCCGGCCGGCACCGGCCGAGCAGGTGTGCGCCGAGGTCATGGACGCCCTCGGCGCCGAGCAGCCGACCGACGACATCGCCATGCTCGTCGTCCACCGGCTCCTGACCCCGCACTGATCCGTCAGGCCGCCCGCGCCCAGGTGCGCCGTCCGGACGGACGACGCCACCCGCGTGGTCGCCGGCCCGTTTGGCGGGACGCGATCGCGGAAAGAGTGGCGGGCATGAAGTGGGCAAGCCGAGCCGTACCCGCCGCCGTCGCCGCCGTCGCGGCCCTCGCCGCGCGTGACCTGATCCAGCGCGACCACGCGTTGCTGCGTACCTTCCCGGTCCTCGGCCGGGCCCGGTACCTGCTGGAGTCCATCGGGCCGGAGCTGCGCCAGTACATCGTCGCGGGCAACAACGAGGAACGGCCGTTCACCCGCGACCAGCGCCGCTGGGTGTACGCGTCGGCGAAGCAGCAGAACAACTACTTCGGCTTCGGCACCGACAACGACATCGAATTCACGCCCGGATATCCGATCATCAAGCACCGCACCTTCGGCCGGGCCGTCCCGCCGTCGACACCGGGCGCCGGACACGACGTGCGACTGCCGTGCGCCAAGGTGCTCGGCGCCGCGCGGGGCCGCGCCCACGCGTTCCGGCCCGAGTCGGTGGTGAACATCTCCGGGATGAGCTTCGGCTCGTTGTCCGGCAACGCCGTCGAGGCGCTCAACCGGGGCGCCGCCCTGGCCGGCTGTTTCCAGAACACCGGCGAGGGCGGGCTGTCGCCGTACCACCGCAAGGGCGGTGACCTGGTCTTCCAGATCGGCACCGCGTACTTCGGCTGCCGCGACGAACGCGGCCGGTTCAGCCTGGACCGGCTCAGGGACCTGGTCGCCGGCGCGCCGGTGCGGGCGCTGGAGATCAAGCTCAGCCAGGGCGCGAAGCCCAGCCTCGGCGGCCTGCTGCCGGCGGCCAAGGTCTCCGCGGAGATCGCGGCGACCCGGGGCATCCCGCAGGGGCGCGACTGCGTCAGCCCGTCGCGGCACGCCGAGTTCTCCGACTGCGACAGCCTGCTCGACTGGGTGGAGCTGCTCGCCGCCGAGACGGGCCTGCCGGTAGGCATCAAGTCCGCGGTGGGCGACCTCGGCTTCTGGGAGGAGCTGACCACCCTGATGCGCGACACCGGGCGTGGGGTCGACTTCGTCACCATCGACGGCGGCGAGGGCGGCACCGGCGCCGCGCCACTGATCTTCACGGACTCGGTGTCGCTGCCGTTCCAGCAGGGCTTCACCCGGGTCTACAAGGTCTTCGCCGAGCGCGACCTGCACGAGCAGGTGGTGTTCGTCGGCGCCGGCAAGCTCGGCCTGCCCGACAACGCGGTGGTGGCGTTCGCGCTCGGCTGCGACATGGTCAACGTCGGCCGGGAGGCGATGCTGGCGATCGGCTGCATCCAGGCCCAGAAGTGCCACACCGACACCTGCCCCACCGGCGTCGCCACCCAGAACCAGTGGCTCGCCCGGGGCGTGGACCCGGGCTCGAAGTCGGTCCGCGCGGCCAACTACATCCGGACGCTGCGCCGCGACCTGGTCAAGGTCGCCGAGGCGTGCGGCGTCGAGCACCCGGGCCTCATCGACACTGACGCGATCGAGATCCTCGACGGCCGGACCGCCTCGCACCCCCTGCACGAGGTGTACGGCTACCGCCCCGGGTGGGGCCTGCCGTCCGCCGCCGACCGGGCGCAGATCGCCCGGCTGATGACGGCGGAGGCCCCGCAGGGCGGCACCGCCCCGCCGTCGCCGACCGCGATGTCCTGACCCGCCGCGACGCGCCGCACGAGTACGCGCGGAGTTCCTGGCCGCCGCGGGAGGACGCCTAGCATCGCCGGAATGTCGATCACCCCTCGGCGGTGCCGGATCCTGATGCTCGCCGCGGCCGTCCTCTTCGTGCTCGTCGCCCTCGTCGTGCGCGCGGCGGCCGGCGGCGGCCTCGAACAGCACTCCGGCACCGCGCTGTACGCCTGCGTGGTCTGGGCCGGCGTGTTGTTCCTCCGGCCGCGGCTGTCGCCGCCGGTGGCCGGCGCGGTCGCGGTCGCCTTCTGCTGGGCGGTCGAGTTGTCGCAGTTGACCGGGGTACCGGCGGCGCTGTCGGCGCGCAGCCCGCTGGCACGGCTCGCGCTCGGGGCGCAGTTCGACCCGGTCGATCTCGCCTGGTACCCGGTCGGGGTGCTCCCGCTGGTGGCGGTGCACCGGATCGTCGCCGCCCGCGCCCGGCGTCGGCGGACCACGGGGTGAGCGGGCGACGCCGTTAATGGCGCGCGTCGGGTGCACGACCGCACCTATCGTGGCCCGGTGCTGATCAGACGCGAGACCCCCGCCGACGTCGACGCGATCCGGGCGGTGCACCTGGCCGCCTTCGCCGACCCGGAGAAGCCGGACGCCGTACCCGTCGAGGCGGGGTTGGTGGACGCGCTGCGGGCGGACGACGGGTGGCTGCCGGACCTCTCCCTCGTCGCGGCCGACGACGCCGGGCGGGTGGTCGGGCACGTGGTGTGCACCCGTGGCCGGGTCGCCGGCGAGCCGGTCGCGCTGGGGTTGGGCCCGCTCGGCGTGCTGCCGGACTGGCAGCGGCGCGGGGTCGGCTCCGCGCTGATGCACGCCGTGCTCGGCGCGGCCGACGCGCGTGAGGAGGCCCTGGTGGTGCTGCTCGGGCACCCCGACTACTACCCGCGCTTCGGGTTCCGCCCGGCGGTCGACCTCGGCGTCACGCCGCCGCAGCCGTGGGGGCCGCGATACTTCATGGCCCGCCCGCTGAACGCGTGGCGGTCGTCGATCCGCGGCGGGTTCAGCTACGCCCGCCCGTTCGACGAGCTGTAGGCCGTCGGTCGCGCGGTCACGGGCACACCTCCGAGGACGCTCGCCCGACGCTGTTCGGGCAGGTCAGTACCACCTTCGCGAGTCTGCGTGCGAACATGTGTTCGTGTCGCGAGAGGCCAGGATCCTGCACGCCGACCTGGACGCGTTCTACGCGTCGGTCGAGCAGCGGGACGATCCGCGCCTGCGCGGCCGGCCGGTGATCGTCGGCGGGGGCGTGGTCCTGGCGTGCAGCTACGAGGCGAAGGCCCGCGGCGTCCGCAGCGCGATGGGCGGCCGGCAGGCCCGGCGGCTCTGCCCCGAGGCGATCGTCGTGCCGCCGAGGATGGCGGCCTACACGGCGGCGAGCCGCGCGGTGTTCGAGATCTTCCGGCGGACCACCCCGATCGTCGAGGGGCTCTCCATCGACGAGGCGTTCCTCGACGTGGGCGGCCTGCGCCGGCTGGTCGGCCCGCCCGCCGACATCGCCGCCCGGCTGCGCCGGGACGTACGCGAGGAGGTCCGCCTGCCGATCACGGTGGGCGTGGCCCGGACGAAGTTCCTCGCCAAGGTGGCCAGCGGCGTCGCGAAGCCCGACGGACTGCTGGTCGTCCCGCCGGACGGGGAGCTGGCGTTCCTGCACCCGCTGCCGGTGGAGCGGTTGTGGGGCGTCGGGCCGGTGACCGCGACGAAGCTGCGCGAGCGGCGCATCCGTACGGTCGGGCAGGTCGCCCGCCTCGGCGAGGCGACGCTGGTCTCGCTGCTCGGCGCGGGCGCCGGTCGGCACCTGCACGCCCTGGCGCACAACCGCGACCCCCGGCCGGTGCAGGTCGGCCGCCGGCGCGGGTCGATGGGGGCGCAGCACGCCCTCGCCGCCGTTCCGCACTCCCCCGCCGAGTTGGAGGCGGTCCTCGCCGGCCTGGTCGACCGGGTGACCCGGCGGATGCGGGCGGCGACGCGGGCCGGCCGGACGGTGACGCTGCGCCTGCGGTTCGGCGACTACACCCGCGCGACCCGCTCCCACACGGTGGCCAAGGCGACCGCCGACACGGCCCCGCTGCTCGCCGCGGCGCGGGCGCTGCTGCGGGCCGCACTGCCCGAGATCGAACGGCGGGGCGTGACCCTGCTCGGCGTGTCGGTCGGGAACCTGGACGACTCCCCCGTCCAGCCGCCGCTGCCGTTCGACCGCGATCCGGGGGCGGACCTGGACGCGGCAGTGGACGCGGTCCGCGACCGGTTCGGGTCGGGGGCGCTCACCCGGGCGGTGCTGCTCGGCCGGGACCCCGGCCTGGAGATGCCGCTGCTGCCGGACTGAGCCCGGGGCGGCGAGTCAGGACGGGGGCAACGGCGGCAGGACGCTCTCCTCGTGGTCCAGTTCCCGCTCCAGGATGCGCATGTCGGCGTCGGCGAGGCGACCCGCGTCCCGCCAGGCGAGCAGTTCGTCCCGCTCGGCGGCGATCATCTCCCGGCGGGCCAGCAGGGCCGCCCGGTAGCGGTCGTCCACCGGCAGCACCTGGTCCTCGACGTGGGAGAGCAGTGCGACCCGTTCGGTGTAGCGCTTGTGCCGGCCCTCGGCGGCCCGGCGCAGCGGGGCGGCGACGTCGCGTACGCCCGGGTCGGCCTCGGCCAGGGCGGTCAGCCGGTCGAGGGCGGCCTGCACCGCCGCGGCGCGCGCCTCGTTGCGGGTCAACGCCCGACTGACGGCGGTGCCCGGCAGCCGCAGCCGGCGCAGCAGCGGCGCGAAGGTCAGGCCCTGACCGACGAGCGTGACCAGCACGACCAGGTACGCGCAGAACAGCAGCAGGTCCCGGGCGGGCGTGCTCGCGGGCAGCGTGAACGCCGCCGCGAGGGTGATGACGCCCCGGGTGCCCGCCCAGCTCAGCGCGAGCAGTTCCCGACCGGACAACGGCGGGTTGTCGGGACGGGGGTCGCCGCCGAGGCGGGCGTGCATCCGGGCGGGCAGGTGCGCGGCGGCCAGCAGCCACAACGGACGCACCAGCAGCACGATGCCGACGGTGACGGCCCCCGCCGCGACGACGGTGCCGAGGTCGTAGGCGGCCAGCCCGCGTACGACGGCGGGCAACTGCTGGCCGATGAGCAGGAACACGTAGCCCTCGAGGAGGTACTCCACCAGGTGCCAGACCGAACGGGTCTGCAACCGCGCGCCGCTGGACTGCAGGGACGCGCTGCGGTGACCCAGCCAGAGGCCGGCCACGACGACCGCCAGCACGCCGGAGACGTGCAGGCTCTCGGCCGCCACGTAGGCGGCGAACGGGGTGCCCAGGGACAGGGCGTTGTCGGTCAGCGGATCGGAGGCCATCTTCCGCAGGTACGCGATGACCCACGCGACGGCCATGCCGACGGCCAGCCCACCGGCGGCGACGAACAGGAAGTCGCCCACGGCGTGCCCGACGGAGAACCTGCCGCCGATCGCCGTCGCCACGGCGACCTGCAGGATCGTCAGGGCGGTCGCGTCGTTGAGCAGCCCCTCCCCCTCGACCAGCGTGGTCAGTCGGGGCGACATGCCGGCACGTCGGCCGATCGACAGCGCCGCCACCGGGTCCGGCGGGGAGACCGCCGCGCCGACCGCGATGGCGAAGCTCAGCGGGACGGCGGCCACCACCGCGTTGAGCCCGAAACCCACGGCGAGCGCCGTGACCAGGACGAGCGCCACCGACAGGCCGATCACGGTCCGGGCGTTGCGGCGCAGCGCGGTCAGGCTCGACTGCAGGGCGGCGCCGTAGAGCAGCGGGGGGATGACGAGGTAGAGCACGACCTCGGGATCGAGTTCCAGGTTCGGGCCGGGCAGGTAGCCGTAGCCGACCCCGGCGAGCACCAGCAGCACCGACGCCGGCAGGTGGGTGCGGCGGGCCACGGCGTTGGTCAGGACGACCACGACCAGGCCGCCGAGGGCCAACGCCACCAGCTCGCCCATCCCGCCGGTCCCTCCCGCTGTCGGCCTCCGCCCCGGCCATCACCGTAACCGATCATGCGGCGGTCGCCAGCGGGGCGCGCCTCCCCCCGCCCGGGGCGGGACGGCGGGCCCGCCACGCCCCGGGTGAGGGGCGGCAGGCGGCGGGGGTGCACCGGGTGGACCCCCGACGCACCCCCCGTCAGCGACCCGGTCGTCAGCGCCTCGGCGGTACGGCGGTGCCCTTGCGGTAGTTGCGGCCGTTGCCGTCGGGGCGGTAGTTGTTCTCGACGTTGCCCGCCGAGTCCACCGAGAACCAGTGGATCCGCGTTCCCGCCGGGACGGTCAGCGTCTCGCCGCCCTCCCGGATGCCGGCCGAGCCGTAGAGCTTCGACGCGTACGTGGGGGCGGCCCGGTCGAGGGTGTAGAAGACGGCGGCCGGCTCGCTGGTGGAGAAGGTCACCTCCACCATGCCCGGCGTCGCGCTGGGCGCCACCGCGAGCGTGCTGCTCGGCCTGGTCCGGTCCCTGGCGAAGTCCCGGGCCACCCGCATCAGCTCGACCAGGCCGTTGGCGAACTCCAGCGCCTCGGCGTGCGCCTCGTCCCACTCGGGCTGGAAGGAGGTGCCGACCTCGAAGTTCCAGGCGTAGATGCCGTATTTGTACCAGAGCATGTCGCCGGAGTTGCCGGCCGCCGAGTAGAGCACGTCGGAGATCGGGCCGGTGCGCGCCGGGGTCACCGCCATGTTGCGGTGCCGCTTGATGGCGGCCAGGATCCGCGACGACGCGCCCCAGAACGCCGACTCCTCGGCGAGCGTCGGGCGGGGCGCCGAGACGCGGTCGGGCAGCGCGTACGCCCCCGGCGACCACATGAAGTAGTTGCCCGAGGAGTGCAGGTTCATCGAGAAGCGGATGTTGGGGCGGGAGGCCAGCCAGTCGAGGTTGCGGTTCTCGGGCTCGGAGAGCTCGCCCGGTCCGGCGTACGTGCCGCTGGTGCAGCTCGTCGACGCCCCCGAGTAGCCGTCGAAGAGGCTGTACTCGGTGTAGTTGCGGTTGTTGTCCACGCCCCAGGAGTTGCGGGCCAGGAAGTCGACCGCACCGGTCGTCGGGCAGTGGTTGGTCATGTTCTTGCGCTGGGAGTTGAAGTCGTAGAAGGAGTAGTGGCCGCCGTCGGGGTTGATCGAGGGGGCGATCCAGATGTCGAGGCTGTCCAGCAACTGCCGGGTCCGCCCGTCGTGGGCGTAGTTGCGCAGCAGCCGCTCGGCGGTCTCGACGGTGACCAGCGGGGGGACCCACTCGCGGGCGTGTTCCTGCGCGTAGGCGAGCACGCCGAGCTTCGAGCCGTCGCGGTGCTTGCCGATGCGGATGGCGTACACCGGATGCGGGTCGCGGGAGACGCTCGCCGGCGCGCTCAGGCCGTCGCTGAGCGGGGTCCGCGCGGCCGGCGCGACCACGCCGCCGCCCGGGCTGCCCCGATAGGTGTACGCCCGCACGAGCGTCCCGGCCCCGGCGTTGAGCGCCGCGACGACCTGGGCGGCCGTGCTGGTGACCGCGCCCTCGCCGTCGGTGCCGAGGGTGACCCGTACGGCCGCGCCGGCAACGGTCACCGACAGCGGCGTGTCCGCCGCGCCCGGGTCGGCCAGTTCCACGGAGACGTCGTTGCCGCCCTCGTGCCCCCAGGCCAGCGAGTCCACCGCGACCCGGCTGTCGGTGGCGGTGCCCAGTACCGCCTGGGCGTGCCGCCGGTAGCCGTTGGTCCGGTGCGGCAGTTCGACGACCTCGGCCAGCCGGGGGAACTCGGCGGCCAGCTGGTGGATGCGCGCGTACAGCTCGGTCGGCGTCAGGTAGCTGGTGACGAAGTCCTTCTGGTATCCCGGGCCCTCGGGGCCGTCGCCGGGGGTGGGCAGCCACTCCCGGACCTCGGCCACGGCCACGTCGCCGGTCGGGCTGGTGATCCGGATCCGGTCGGGCCGGCTGGTCACGGGCGCGGCGCCACGGTGGTAGAGGTAGACCCCGGCGTCGACGAAGCGGGAGATCGTCTGCGTACCCCCGGAGCCGATCTCGGTGCCCGGGCCGCTGTCCCGCTCGACGGTGAGGGCGTCGGGGGCGGTCTGGCCCTGCGCCCACTTCGCCTCGACGGAGAGGATCTGGCTCGTGCCGGAGGTGTAGTAGTCCGCCCGGATGATCTTGACGTCGGAGGCGGCGGACGCGCTCGGGCCGCCCGTCGCGGCGGCGAACCGACGGTTCTGGGCGACGTGCCCGGCGATGGTCGCCTCGCGTTCGGCCACCCGGGCGCGGGCGTCGGCGGGACGGTGCAGCACCTTGCCGAGGGTGAAACCGGCCCTGGTCAGCGACGCGGCCTCGCTGGCGGTGACGACCGCGTGCGCGACGACCCCGTTCCCGGTGCGGGTGACGTGGTGGTCGAGGTCGACGCCGGTGGCGACGAGGGCGTCCAGTTGGGCGGTGCCGGCGAGCAGCACCTCGACGACGTCCGCCTCCTCGTCGGCGACGCGGACCAGCTCGACGGCGGGTACTGCGGCGGGCACGACGGCCGAGGCGGGGCTGACCAGCAGCACCACCGCCATGGCGGCGGCGAGCGCGGCCGGGACGGGTAGGCGGCGTCGCCACCGGGGAGCTAGGGGATCACGCATGGGTCCGCCCTTCTGGTGTCGGCAGGGTGACCGGACGGGATGGCCGAGGGGGTCGCCCGGGTGCGCGGCTGCGCCCCGCCGGGCGCGCGCCGCGACTGCGGTGGCGCGACCCGGCGGAGCAGAGATGGCAGTGTCCGGTGGCGACGGACCGACGCCGCCGGACGCGGAAGCGTCGTCAGGCTGGTGGACGAGAGCCGTTCCGGTCGAGGTCGGTGGATTGAGTCATCCTCAGCGCACACAAAGTGATCTGTCAATCCCCGTCGATGTCCCGTCCGCACCGCCGGTCGACCCGCGGGGCCGCCCTGAGTAGGTGTGCTCACGCCCCACCCGGAGGCCACCCACATACTTACCCGAGTTGGTACGACAAGATCGCCGGGAGAAGGCCACAGGCATGACGAAGCAGCACCGACCGACGTCTCCGATCACCGCGCTCGTCCTGGTCCTGTGCACCCCGGTGGCCGCCTGGTGGCTCATCGGGGACCTGACCGGCGACGAGGCCCGACGGCTCGCCGCCGAGGGCGTCGAGTTGGACTACGCGATCCGGCCGGTGAGCCTCGGTGCGGTGGGAGACCGGATCGTCGGCGTCCTGGCGTGCGTCGGCGTCGCCCTCGCGCTCGCCTGGTTGATCCGGGCCACCGCACGCCGCCGGCTCGATCGCGGGTGGTGGTGGGTGCTGGCGCCGCTCGTCGCGGCCGGCGTCCTCCTCGGCCTCGCCTGGCGGGTGCTGACCGCCGGCGGGATCGGCGCCAACATCGGAGCGGGGCTCATGGTCATCGCGGGTGGACCGGCCCTGGCGGTCCTGCTGATCGTCGCCGCAGTCGCGGCGCTGCGGATGCGCCGGAACCGGCCGCCGCGAACCCCGCACCGCGCCGAGTGACGACCGGGCCGCCGGGGAGAACGGCCAAGAGCCTGCACCGGCGATCGGAGACGAC
>NZ_WAAS01000189.1:0-12765 GCF_008806585.1 Micromonospora sp. AMSO12t | reverse complement strand
CGGCACCCCCGTCGCCTCGGCCGTCACCGCGACCGGGCTGACCCTCACCTGGCCCGCGGCCACCGACGCCGGCGGCAGCGGGCTGGCCGGCTACGAGGTCACCCAGGCGCAGGTGGGTAGCGACGCGCTCGTCCTGCTCAACTCGGCCACCAACACCCTGGCCGTGACCCGGCTGCTGCCCGAGCGGACGTACCGCTTCACGGTGCGGGCCCGCGACGGCGCCGGCAACCGGTCGACCGCCTCGCCCGTGGCCGAGGTGACCACGCCGGCCGCCCCGGCACCCGACACCGTCGCGCCGACCCGACCCGGCACCCCGACCGCCTCGGCGGTCACCGCCACCGGGCTCACCCTGAGCTGGGCCGCGTCCACCGACAACGTCGCCGTCACCGGCTACCGCGTCTACCGGTCGGCCGCCGGCGGGGACACGCTGGTCGGCTCGCCCACCGGCACCACGCTGGCGGTGACCGGGCTGACCGCCGCGACCGCGTACCAGTTCCACGTGGTGGCGGTGGACGCGGCCGGTAACGCCTCGGCGGCGTCCGCGCCGGTCGCCGTCACCACCGCCGACCCGCCCGCGTCCGGCGGCTGCGCCGTGACCTGGACGACCAGCGGCTGGGACAGCGGCTTCACCGCGAACGTCACCCTCACCAACACGGGCACCACCGCGATCGACGGCTGGACGCTCGCCTTCACCTTCCCCCACGCCGGCCAGAAGGTCGGCCAGGGCTGGTCGGCGACGTGGACCCAGACCGGCGCCGCGGTCACCGCCACCAGCCTCTCCTACAACGGCCGGCTCGCGCCGGGCGCGTCGACCAGCTTCGGCTTCAACGGCACCCACACCGGATCGAACCCCAAGCCCGCCGCGTTCACCCTCAACGGCACCCCCTGCACCGTCTCCTAGCCTGATCCCCGGTGGCGCTGTCCGCGCCACCGGCGGGCTGGCGCGGACGCATCGCCGTCCGCGTTCCCGGCGGGCGCGGACGTCACCGTCCGCGCCACCGGCGGACGTCACCGTCCGCGCCAGCCGGAATCTTGGACAGTTGCCGTTCTCGCGGAACGGCAACTGTCCAAGATTCATCCCTCGGGGCGCCAGCCGGCGGCCGTCAGGGCGCGGCGGAGGGAGTCGGCCACCTCGGTGGGGCGGGCGCGGATCAGCCACGCCGGGAAGCGGAGGACGCGGTCCCCCGAGGTCCAGACGTCGTTCTGGCGCCGCATGTCGGCCGCCCAGTGCCGGACGTCCATGTGGTGCGCGCCGTCGATCTCGACGTGCAACCCCCACTCCCGCCAGTACGCGTCGAGCCACCGCGTCCGCCCGGAGGCGTCGGCGCGCCGCTGCTGGAGGTGAGGCGCGGGCAGGCCGTGGCGGCGGCAGAGCCGGACGAAGTCGATCTCCGAGAGCGCCTCCGCGCCACCGGCGATGTCGGCCACGGTCTGCCGGATCAACGCCCGCCGACGGGCCCGGGGCAGCGCGTCCAGCACCGCCGACAACTCCGCCGGCGTGACCCGTCGCTGCTGACAGCCGGCCGCCAGCGCCGCCTGCGCCTGGTCGACGGTGCGGGCCCAGCCGGCCGCGTCCACCAGCGCCCGGGCCGTGGTGGTCCGCGGCGGTCGGGCGAGCTGGAGATGCGCCGGTGGCAGCACCGACGCGCGGTGCACGACGACCGCCGGCATGTCGATCGGCAGCCGGCCCAGCACGGTGCGCCCCGCCCGCCGGTGCGCCGGCACGAGCACGTGCAGCGGCTCGCGCCGCAGTCCGCGTACGCCCGCCTCGGCGGCAGCCGTCGGGCCGGCCAGGACAGCACCGGGCCCGGTGGCGAGCACGGCGACCCACAGTTGCTGGTCCCGGGTCAGCCGGCCGTTGCCCATCAGCACGACACCCCGGCAGATCGCACGCCACCGTCCGGAGCGCACGCGTCCGCGTACGGTGCCCTCGGTCAGCGAACGGGTCGCCTGGGCGGTGGTGAACGACGCCGGCCTGCTCGAACGTCAGCCAGTCGAGCGCGTCGGCCTCGTCGGCCGGAAGGTCGGGGTACACCCGTCGCAGCCTCGCCGCCGGCTGCGCCTCCCGCCGCCCCGCGCGGAGATCCCGGGCGGTAACCGCTCGCGATTCGGGGCATTCCCTCCTCGTGGAGTTGCTGACGGTGGGGCACGGGGCGGCGGACCGGGAGCGCCTGGGCGAGCTGCTGGCCGGCGCCGGGGTCACGCTCGTCGTGGACGTGCGGCGGTTCCCGGCCAGCCGGACCAACCCCGACGTACGCTGCGAGGAACTGGCCCGCTGGCTGCTGGCGGCCGGCGTGGACTACCGCTGGGAGCAGCGCCTCGGCGGCCGGCGGCACACCCCGGCCGGCACCGACGAGCCGGACACCTGGTGGACCGTCGCCGCCTTCCGGGCGTACGCGGCGTACACCCGTACCGCAGACTTCCGGACGGCGCTGGAGGCGGTGCTGGCGGACGCGGCGGCCCGGACCACGGCGGTGATGTGCAGCGAGAGCGTCTGGTGGCGCTGCCACCGGCGGCTGATCGCCGACGTCGCCGTGCTGGGGCGCGGCGTGCCGGTGTCCCACCTGATGCCGGACGGCCGGCTCACCCCGCACCGCCCCGCCGAGGGCGCCCGCCAGCTGCCGGACGGCGACCTGATCTGGGACGCCTGAAAAGCTCCCCGCCGGACCCACCCGCGCGGCCACCGCCGGGCGTGCTCCGTGTCAGGAGGTGGGCGTGGACCCTGAGGAGTCGTTCCGGGCGTACGTGTCCGGGCGGATCGCGGCGCTGTCCCGGGCGGCGTGGCTGCTGACCGGTGACCAGCACCAGGCCGAGGATCTCGTGCAGCTCACGTTGGTCCGGGTAGCTCGGCACTGGGAGCGGGTGAGCGCGGCCGGCGACCCCGAGCCGTACGTCCGGCGGACCATGTACACCCAGCACGTCTCGCTCTGGCGGCGTCGCTGGCGGGACGTGGACCTGCGCGCGGACCCGCCGGAGCAGGCGATGCCCGACGGGACCGCCGGCGTCGCCCGCGCGATGGTGGTCCGTGCCGCACTGGCCCGGCTCGCCCCACGCCAACGGGCCGTGCTGGTGCTTCGCTTCTTCGAGGACCTCACCGAGGCGGAGACCGCTGACGCACTCGGCTGCTCGGTCTCGACCGTCAAGAGCCAGACGCGGGACGCCCTGGCGCGGCTGCGGGCACACGCCCCCGAACTGGCCGACCTGGTCGGCGTCACCACCCGGGAGGACCGATGAGCGAGGAGTTGCGTATCGCGCTGCGTGAGCTGGGCGAGCGGATGCCGCCGGCCCGGCTGCCCGGCGACCCGTGGGCCACCGGGCGGCGGCAGCGGCGGCGGGCCCGCTGGCGTACCGCGGGGGCGGCGCTGGTGGCGGTGCTGGCCTCCGCGCTCGGCGTGCCGGCCGGGCTCACGGCGCCGGGCCCGTGGGCGACGCCGGCGGCGGCCCCGGACGGCGTGCCGGAGCGGATCGGCCTGCCGTACATGTGGCAGGCCACCGTGCAGCAGGACCCGCCCGGGCCGGCCTCGCTGCTGTTCAGCGGCGGCGGCCTCGGCCTGCGCGGTGTCGACGGCCTCGACCACGAGGGCAAGGTCGCGGTCCTCGGCCGCGACGGCCGGTACCGGATGTTGCTCTACGGCGGCCGGGAGAGTGTCGCGGGGGAGGAGGTGCTGCTCTCCCCGGACGGCCGGTACGTCGCCGACGATTCCAACGACGGCTGGGTGGGCGTCACCGACCTCACCGACGGCAGCCGCCGGGTCTTCACCGGCTGGGCCGGCGGCACCTGCTGCGGCACACCGGTGGCCTGGGCGCCCGACGGCAGCGCACTGCTCGTCCTGCACCACTCGGCGGAACCCGTGGACCACGACGCCGAGGACGACCGCCGGCCCAGCCGGCTGGTGCTGCTGGAGCTGGCCAGCGGCGCGACCAGGGAACTCGGGCCGGGGCTCGGCGACCGGTGGAGCGTGCGGACCGGCTCGCTGGCCGCCTTCTCCCCGGACGGTTCACGGATCGTGGTCAGCGCGGGCGAGGAACTGGTCATGCTCGACCGCGAAGGGGAGTCGTCCTGGTCCAGGCGGCTGGGGCCGGAACGCCGGCTCGCCGGGATCGGCGCGTTCACCCCCGACGGCTCAGCCGTCGCCGTGCTCCACCTGGACGGCTGCCTGACCCGGTGCGACGCGGACCAGCGGGCCGCCCGCACCTGGCGTGTCGAGTACGTCGACGCCGCCACCGGACGCGACGGCGCCGGCCCCGCGCTCCCGCCGGTACGCGGGCAGGCACTGCGAGCGCTCGGCTGGCGCGGTGGGACCGAACTGGTGGCGTTGCGCTACGAGCCGGAGCCGGGCACTAGCACGACCGACCTCCCGGACTGGAACGACACCGGCTACTGGGAGACGGGGCACGTCCAACTGGTGGCCCTGCGCCCCGACGGTCACGTCGAGACGCTGCTCGACCCGCCCGGTCAGGTGTGGGCGATGGACGTGGCGCGGGACCTGCTGGTGGCCGGCCGCTTCGGCGCTCCGGCGACCGACCCTCGCCCGTTCCCGGCCCGGCCGGTCATCCTGTTCGTGGCCGTGCCGCCGGCCCTGCTCGTCGCCGCCGTGCTGGGGGCGGTGCTGCTCTGGCGGCGGCGCCGACGATGGCTGCGGACGATCCGCCCCGCCCCGCCGGGCCGCTGACGAGGCTCGACCCGGTCGGCTCAGTCGGCCAGGTCGTCGGCGAGCAGGTCCATCAGCAGCCCGTCGTGCCAGCGCCCGTCCTCGCCGCGTTCGTAGCGGCGCAGCACCCCGACGGGACGGAAGCCGACCTTCGCGTACGCCCGGACGGCCGCCGTGTTCGCCGCCGCCGGGTCGATGGTGAACCGGTGGTGGCCGTGCTCGTCGATCAGGTGCCGGACCAGGGTGCGGATCGCGTCTCCGCCGAGCCCCGCGCCGCGTACCGCCGGGTCGAGGAAGACGTCCATGCTGGCGTGCCGGTAGTCGGGGTCGTCCTCGGCGTACCACTGGATCGCGCCGACCACCCGGCCGTCGTGTTCGATCGCGTACACCGTCAGGGCCTCGTCGGCGAGGTCGGCCCGGACGGCGGCGACCAGGTCGTCGCCGCCGCGCCACCAGCGCCGGACCTCCGGGGTGGCCCGGATCGCGGCGAGCGCCGCCACGTCGGCGGCCGTCGCCGGCCGCAGGGTCACCGCCCGGCCCCGCAGCATCGCCCTCAGCCCCGGATCTCGCCGTGCTCGACGCAGACGGCCGCCCAGCCGACCGGCAGCACCTGCACCTTCATCCGCCGGCGGCAGTGCGCGCAGAAGCGCGGCGGCTCGAGCACCCGGGCCGCCGCGCACCCGTCGTGCGACCCGGCCGCCACGGCCTCGCCGCAGCGGTCGCACCAGGCGGCCGACGCCCTGTCGGCCGCCGGCACCGCGTCACTCGTCGTCACCGGGGCGCTCACAGCGTCGCGGAAAGCGCCTTGACCGGCATCTTCAGGTCGTCGAGCAGGTCCAGGTCGGCCGTCGCCGGCCGGCCCAGCGTGGTCAGGTAGTTGCCGACGATCACCGCGTTGATGCCGCCCAGCAGGCCGTCGCGGGTGCCCAGGTCACCGAGGGTGATCTCCCGGCCGCCCGCGTACCGCAGGATGGTGCGCGGCATGGCCAGCCGGAAGGCGGCGATGGCGCGCAGCGCGTCCTTGCCCTCCACCACCGGCCGGTCGCCCAGCGGGGTGCCGGGGCGGGGGTTGAGGAAGTTCAGCGGGACCTCGTGCGGGTCCAGCTCGGCGAGCTGCGCGGCGAACTCGGCCCGCTGCTCCACCGTCTCGCCGAGGCCGAGGATGCCGCCGCAGCAGACCTCCATGCCGGACTCGCGGACCATCCGCAGGGTCTCCCAGCGCTCCTCCCAGGAGTGCGTGGTGACCACGTTGGGGAAGTAGGAGCGGCAGGTCTCCAGGTTGTGGTTGTAGCGGTGCACGCCCATGTCGACCAGCTCGTCGACCTGCTCCTTGCTGAGCATGCCCAGCGACGCGGCCACCTGGATGTCGACCTCGGCCTTGATCGCGGCGACGCCCTCGCGCATCTGCTTCATCAGCCGGGCGTCCGGGCCGCGCACCGCCGCCACGATGCAGAACTCCGTCGCCCCGGTCGCCGCGGTCTGCTTCGCCGCCTCGACCAGCGAGGGAATGTCCAGCCAGACCGACCGGACCGGGGAGGTGAACAGGCCCGACTGCGAGCAGAAGTGGCAGTCCTCCGGGCACCCGCCGGTCTTCAGCGAGACGATCCCCTCGACCTCCACCTCGGGCCCGCACCACCGCATCCGCACCTCGTGGGCGAGCTGGAGGGCGGCGGGCAGCTGCTCGTCGGGCAGGTTCAGCACGGCGAGGACGCCGGCCTCGTCGAGACCGACGCCGTTCTCCAGCACCTGGGTTCGGGCCTGGTCGAGGATCTCTGGCATGGCTCGTACCCTACAAGGCCACCTGGCCGGGAGAAACGGCCCGCGTGTCGGGCCGCCGGCGCAGGGGTGGACACGCCGGGCCCGGGGCCGTGGGTGGTAATTTCGCCCGGCGGAATCGGCCGACGACGGCCGGCGGGGCGGCGTGGGGGTGACGGTGGCGGACTGGCTGGCGGCGCTCGACCGCCGCGCCGAACTACGCGCGAAGGCGGGGCTGACCCGCCGGCTGCGACCCCGGGCCGCCGGCGACGCCGTGGTCGACCTGGCCGGCAACGACTACCTCGGCCTGGCCACCCACCCCCAGGTCACCGCCGCGGCGGCGCGGGCGCTGTCGGCGTACGGGCTGGGGGCCACCGGGTCGCGGCTGGTGCGGGGCTCCACCGACGCCCACCACGCGCTCGAGGACACCCTCGCCGACTGGCTCGGCGCCGAACGGGCCCTCGTCTTCTCCTCCGGCTACCTGGCGAACCTCGGGGCGGTCCGGGCGCTGGTGCGGCCCCGTACGCTGCTCGTCTCCGACGCCCACAACCACGCCTCCCTGATCGACGGCTGCCGGATCTCGGGCGCCGAGACGGTGGTGACCCCGCACGCCGACGTCGCGGCGGTGGCCGCCGCGCTCGCCGCCGCGCCCGGCCGGCCGGCGGTGGTCGTCACCGAGTCGGTCTTCTCCGTCGACGGCGACCTGGCCCCGCTGGCCCGGCTGCACGCCGTCGCCCGGGAGCACGGCGCGTTGCTGCTGGTCGACGACGCGCACGCCCTCGGGGTGACCGGCCCGGCGGGCGCCGGGGGCGTCGCCGCCGCCGGCCTCGCCGGCCAGCCCGACGTGGTCGTCACCGCCACCCTCTCCAAGGCCCTCGGCGGCGCGGGCGGGGTGGTCGCCGGGCCGGCGGAGTTCGTCCGGCACGTGATCGAGACCGGCCGGACCTTCATCTTCGACACCGCGCTGCCTCCGGCCGTGGCCGCGGGCGTGCACGCCGCCGTCGGGCTGGCCCGCGCCGGCGACGACCTGCGCGCGGAGCTGGCCGAGCGGGCCGCCCTGGTCGTACGCCGGCTGGGCGCCGCCGGGCTGGCGGTCTCCGCCCCCGACGGCGCGGTCGTCTCGGTCACCGCTCCCGGCCCTGAGGCGGCGAGCGCCTGGGCGGCCGACTGCCGCGACCGGGGAGTCGCCGTCGGCTGTTTCCGGCCCCCGTCCACGCCGGACAACCGGTCCCGGCTGCGGCTGACCATCGGCGCCGGCATCTCCCGAGCGGACTTCGAGCGGGCACTGGAGACCATCGTGGAGTGTGCACCCGTCAGCGCGAGGAGTGAGCTGGGGTTGCGAGCCCCGCAGTCGCGAACAAGGGTGACGCCGTGAGCGCGAGGAGTGAGCTGGGGTTGCGAGCCCCGCAGTCGCGAACAAGGGTGACACCGTGAGCCGGGGTGGGGACATGACCGGGCCGTGGCGCGGGCCGGTGCTGGTGACCGGCACCGACACCGACGTCGGCAAGACGGTGGTCACCGCGGCGATCGCGGCCGCCGCGCAGGCGGCCGGCCTGCGGGTCGCGGTGGTCAAGCCCGCCCAGACGGGTACGGCCGGCGGCGAGCCGGGCGACGTCGACGCGGTCAACCGGCTGGCCGCCCCGCTGACCGGCCGGACCCTGGCCAGCTTCCCCGACCCGCTCGCCCCGCTGGCGGCGGCCCGGGTCGCCCAGTTGGCGCCGCTGGAGCTGGACACCGCCGTCGACGCGGTCCGCGAGGAGGCCGACAAGCACGACCTGGTGCTCGTCGAGGGCGCGGGCGGCCTGCTCGTGCCGATGGGGCTGTGGCCGGAGGGGAAGCCCTGGACGGTGGCGGACCTGGCGGTGGCGCTGGGCTGCCCGGCCGTGGTGGTGACCCGGGCCGGCCTGGGCACCCTGAACCACACCGCGTTGACGCTGGAGGCCCTGGAACGTCGGGGGGTGCCGGCGGGCGTGGTGGTCGGCGCCTGGCCGGCGGCGCCGGAGCTGGTGCACTGGGCCAACCTGACCGACCTGGTGCCGAGGCTGATGGGCGCCCTTCCGGCCGGGACCGGGGCGATGGATCCGGGGGTCTTCCGCCGGTCCGCGTCCGGCTGGCTCACCCCCGCCCTGTACGGGGTGCTCGACGACTGGCGCGCGTGGGCCGAGGAGATCAGCTGAGCACCTGACTTTCGTCGGTGCCGGCGCAGGTCGGGCGTGGGTAGCCTGACCGCCGTGGGGAACTGGTGGTCCGTCCGGGTGGGCGGCGCGGTGCGGTCCCGGGAGGTCGTCCGGCGGCGGCTCGGCGACCTGCTCCTGTGGGCGACGACCGCTGCCCCGATCGCGTACGCGCTTGTCACCCCGCCGCACGCGGGGCCGGCCACCGCCCGGCTGGCCGGCGCGTTGCTGCTGCTCGCGGTGGCGGTCGCGGTGAGCCGGCGCTGGCCGGTGGTCGCCCTGGTCGGGGTGGTGCTCGGGTCGTTGCTGGACGGCAACTTCCTCTTCGCGATCCCGGTGTTCAGTTATCTGACCGGTCGCCGCAGCGCCACCGCCCGCCCGGCCGCCGTCGCCTTCGCCGCGCTCGCGGCCGGCGGCACCGCGCTCAACCTGGGGCTGCTCGGCACCGGCGCGGCCACCTGGTTCCTGCTCGCCTCGGTGCTGCTCTTCGCCGGGGTGTTCCCGTGGCTCGTCGGGCGGTACCGGCGGCAGCAGGCCGCCCTGACCGAGGCCGGCCGCCGGCACGCCGAGGCGCGGGAGCGCGAGCGGCGGGGCACCGCGGAGCGGGTCCGACTGCGGGAACGGGCCCGCATCGCCCAGGAGATGCACGACTCGCTCGGGCACGACCTGAGTCTGATCGCCCTGCGCGCCGCCGCCCTGGAGGTGGCCGACGACCTCGCGCCCCGGCACCGGGCCGCCGCCGGGGAGCTGCGGGCCAGTGTCGCCGCCGCCACCGAGCGGCTGCACGGGATCATCGGGGTGCTCCGGGAGCCGGACGGGGCGGCGACCACCCGGCCGGCCGACGAGAGCGTCACCGAGCTGGTCGACGGGGCCCGGGAGGCGGGCATGGCGGTGCGCCTGGACGGCGTGGACGCCCTGGCGCAGCTGCCGCCGATGGCCGCGCACGCCGCGCACCGGGTGGTCCGCGAGGCGCTGACCAACGCCGCCCGCTACGCCCCCGGCGCGCCGGTCAGCGTCGTGCTGGCTGCCAACGGCGACCGGATCGACGTGGCCGTCGTCAACGCGGCGCCACCGGCCGGGCCGCTGCCGGGCCCGCCGTCCACCGGTTCCGGCCTGCTCGCCCTCGCCGAGCGGGTCCGGCTCGCCGGCGGCGTCCTGACGACCGGTCACCAGGACGGTGGCGGCTTCGCCGTCCGTGCCCGCCTGCCGGCGGCGGCCCGGGCGGGCGCCGACGCCCTCCCGTCGGGTGGAGGCGACTCCGGCCCCGCCAGCGGCCGGTGGCCGGCGGGCGGCTGGTCGGCGGGCGAGGCGGACGAGGCGGGCGAGGCGGACGGGCCGGGGTTTCCGGTCGCCCCAGGTGCGGGCGCCGACGCGTCCGACGGTGAGGCGCCGGGGGAGCGGCCGGGCGAGGCCGAGCGGCGGCTGCGCGACGCCCGCCGGCGGGTCCGGCTCAGCCTGCTGACGGCGCTCGGCGCCCCGGCGGGCCTCGCGCTGGTCCTCTCCCTCGTCTACTACCCGGTCGCCACCGCCGGTACGGTCCTCGACGACGGGGCCTTCGCGCGGATGCCCGTGGGCGCGCAGCGCGCCGAGCTGACCGGGCTGCCCCGACGGCAGTCGGCCCCGCCCGCCGGGACGGCGCGTCCCGGCTGCGAGCACTACACCGACGGCAACTTCCCCCTGGCCCAGCCGACGTGGCGGCTCTGCTTCGTCGAGGGCCGGCTGGTCAGCAAGGAGCGGATCGACGGATGAACGCCGACACGGCCGGCCCGGTGCGGGTCGTCCTCGCCGACGACGAGGCGATGATCCGGGCCGGTGTCCGGGCCATCCTGGCCACCGATCCGGGTATCGAGGTGGTGGCCGAGGCGGGTGACGGCCGGGCCGCGGTGGAACTCGTCCGGGCGCACCGGCCCCGGGTGGCGCTGCTGGACATCCGGATGCCGAGGCTGGACGGGCTCTCCGCCGCCGCCGAGATCCGCCGGCTCGTGCCGGAGACGGCGACGCTCATGCTGACCACGTTCGGCGAGGACGACCACGTCGCCCGGGCGCTCGGGCACGGGGCGAGCGGATTCCTGCTCAAGGCCGGCGACCCACGCGAGTTGATCGCCGGGGTGCACGCCGTCGCCGACGGCGGCGCGTACCTGTCACCGCAGGTGGCCCGTCGGGTCATCGAGCTGGGCGGTGACCGGCTGGCCCGCCGGCCGGTGGCCCGGGACCGGCTCGCGGGGCTGACCGAGCGGGAGCGGGAGGTGCTCGCGCTGGTCGGGGCGGGCCTGTCCAACGCCGAGATCGCCCGCCGGCTGCACCTGGTCGAGGGCACCGTGAAGAGCTACCTGACGAGCGTCTTCACCCGGCTCGAGGTGCGCAACCGGGTGCAGGCGGCGATCCTCGCCTACGAGGCGGGGCTGGTCGAGCCGACCGGCTGACCCGCCCCGCCCCGGCGCCTCGCACGTCCCGGCGGTCTCGCGCGTTCGCCCGGCTTACGCGTCGCGGCGGCGCAGCGCGGCGCGGCCCAGCAGCAGCGCGGCGCCGGCCCAGCCGGCGAGCAGGAGCAACCCGACCGGTGCCGGGTACGGGTCGGTGTCCCCGGCCAGGAAGTGCCCGCCGGCGACCCCCGGGAAGGCGTCGGCGATCCGGTTGAGCACGGCGATGTCCGGTTCCTGCAACGACAGCGGGACGATCATCAGCGTGGCGACGAGCACGGTCAGGGTGAGCACCGCGCTGCGCAGGGCCGCGCCGAGCCCGAGGGCCAGCACGCCGACCAGCGCCAGGTAGGTCGCCACCGCCAGGACGTCGCCGACGGTGCCGCCCGCCGGCGCGGCGCCCCAGCGGCCGAGCACCGGCCGCGCCACCAGCGCGCCGACCGCGCCGAGCAGCAGCCCGAGCGCGAACGTCACCGCCGCGGTCACCACGGCCTTGGCCAGCAGTACCCGGCCGCGCGACGGCGTGCACTGCAGGGTGGTACGGATCGTGCCGCTGGTGAACTCGCTGGTGATCACGAGCAGGCCCAGCGCCAGCACGGCGTACTGGGTCAGCTCGACCGAGCCGATCACGACGCTGCCGGCGGTGACGATCCCGGCGTCGTCGGCCGGGTCGTCGTTGGTGTTCGCGTTGGCGGCGTAGATGGCCAGCTGACCGGCGGTGGCGGCCATCAGCAGCACCCCGGCCAGCAAGGACCACCAGGTGGAACGCACGGACCACACCTTGGTCCACTCGGCGGAGATCGTGTTCATCGTGCCTCGCTCACGGTCGGGGTGCCGGCGTACTCGACGCTGTCGGCGGTCAGTTCCATGAAGGCCTGTTCCAGGGAGGCCCCGTGTGGGCTGAGCTCGTGCAGCCGCACTCCCAGCTCGTACGCCAGGTCGCCGATCCGCTCGACGGTGGCGCCGGTGACGGTCAGCTCGTCGGGGCCGGCCGGCTCGACGGCGGCCCCGGCGGCGGTGAGGCGCCCGGCGAGGGCGGCGAGGCCGGCCGGCTGCGGGCTGCGTACGCGCACGGCCACCGCGCTGCCGGCGATGACCTCGTCGATCGGGGCGTCGGCGAGCAGGCGGCCCCGGCCGATCACCACCAGCCGGTCGGCGGTGAGCTGCATCTCGGTCATCAGGTGGCTGGAGACGAAGACCGTCCGGCCCTCGTCGGCCAGGGATCGCATCAGCTGCCGGACCCAGCGCACCCCGTCCGGGTCGAGGCCGTTGACCGGCTCGTCGAACATCAGCACCGGCGGGTCGCCGAGCAGCGCCCCGGCGATGCCGAGCCGCTGGCCCATGCCGAGGGAGAGGGTGCGGCCGGGCTTGGCGGCGGCACGGGCGTCCAGCCCCACGGTGGCGAGCACCTCGTCCACCCGGCGGTCCGGTATCCCGTTGCTGCGGGCCATCGCGAGCAGGTGCGCCCGACCCGAGCGGGCGGGGTGGACGGCCCGGGCGTCGAGCAGCGCGCCGACCTCACGCAGCGGGCGCCGCAGCTCCCGGTACGCCCGCCCGCGCACGAGCGCCTGCCCGGCGGTGGGGCGGTCCAGCCCGAGGATCATCCGCATGGTGGTGGACTTGCCGGCGCCGTTCGGGCCGAGGAAGCCGGTGACCCGGCCGGGCCCGATGTCGACGGTCAGGGCGTCGACGGCGGTCGTGCCCCCGAACCGCTTCGTCAACCCACGTAATGTGATCATGCGCCGACGCTAGGTCCGGAACCCC
>NZ_WAAS01000188.1:0-12849 GCF_008806585.1 Micromonospora sp. AMSO12t | reverse complement strand
TCCCCCGCCGACCGGCGGCTGCACGGTGTCGTACACCCCGAACTCGTGGTCCGGTGGCTTCACCGCCGAGCTGCGGGTGACCAACCACGGCGCCGCGCTCACCGGCTGGACGCTCACGTTCGCCCCCGGCGCCGGGGTCCGGCTGACCAACGGCTGGAACGGCGACTGGACCCAGTCGGGCGACCGGATCACCGTGCGCAACGCCGCCTGGAACGCCGGCCTGCCCACGGGCGGCACGGTCTCGCTCGGGTTCCAGGGCACCTGGCCGGGCGGCGCCCTGCCCACCCCGACCGGGTTCACCCTCAACGGCACCGCCTGCTCCTGACCGCCGCGCCTCGCCCGTCCCGCACGGGGCGGGCGAGGCCCGGAGCCGTCCCGCGCAACGCGGCCTAGAATCGGCGCGTGGGCGTCGCCGTGGCGGTGGAGCAGCGGCGGGCGCCGGTCGGGGCGCTGCTGCGGCAGTGGCGCAGACGGCGCGGGCTCAGCCAGCTCGCCCTCGCGGTCGGGGCGGAGATCTCCACCCGGCACCTCAGCTTCGTGGAGACCGGGCGCTCCGCGCCGAGCCGGGAGATGGTCCTGCGGTTGGCCGAGCACCTCGACGTGCCGCTGCGTGACCGCAACCGGCTGCTGCTGGCCGCCGGGTACGCCCCCGTCTACTCCCACGCCCCGCTGGACTCCCCCGAGCTGCGACGGGTCCTCGACGCGGTACGCCGGGTCCTGCGGGCGCACGAGCCGTACCCGGCCGTCGCGGTGGACCGGCGCTGGAACCTGGTGGCCGGCAACGCCACCCTGCCGCTGCTCACGGAGGGTGTCGCCGCGCACCTGCTCCGGCCGCCGGCCAACGCGCTGCGGCTGACGCTGCACCCCGAGGGCATGGCGCCCCGGATCGCCAACCTCGGCGAGTGGCGGGCCCACCTGCTCGGGCGGCTGCGCCGGCACCTGGCGCTGACCGACGATCCCGAACTGGGCGCGCTGCACGACGAGCTGCGCGGCTACCCGGGCGGGCCGGCCGACCCGGAGGCGGGCCTGCCCCGCGCCGGGGACGTGGTCGTGCCCCTGCGACTGCGTCACCCGGGCGGCGAGCTGGCCTTCCTCAGCACCGTCTCGACCTTCGGCACCCCGCTGGACGTGACGGTCGAGGAGCTCTCCATCGAGTCCTTCTTCCCCGCCGACGAGGCCACCGCCGCGTACCTGCGCGTCGCCGCCCGCTGAGCGTTACCTCGCGACGGCGGCGGGAACGCGGGCGGTGACGAAGGAGGAACTCATGACCACACCGTCGAGTCCCACCTCGGCATGGCGGCCCGGGATGCCGGGCGGCGACACCCTCCCGTCCGGTCCGGCCGGCCGCCCGAGCGGCCCCGGTCACGACGGGCACGGCCCACAGACCGGTCCGCCCACCGTGACGATCGGCTCGTATCCGGACTATCCGTCCGCCCAGCGGGTCGTCGACTACCTGGCGGACAACCGGTTCCCGGTCGAACACAGCGCCATCGTCGGCACGAACCTCACCCTGGTCGAGACCGTGCTCGGCCGGATGACGACGGGGCGGGCGGCCCTGGCGGGTGCCGGCACGGGGGCCTGGTTCGGACTCTTCATCGGGCTGCTGTTCGGCATCTTCACCGCCGGCAACTGGGTCGCGGCGATCCTGGTCGGGCTCGTCGTCGGCGCGATCTGGGGAGCGGTGTTCGGCGCGGTCGCGCACGCGATGACCGGCGGGCGGCGCGACTTCACCTCGGCCAGCTCGCTGCGCGCCGGCCAGTACGCCGTCCTCGTGGACGCCCAGTTCGCCGAGCAGGCGCGTCAGCTGCTCGGCCGGATGCACATGGCGGCCGCACCGCCCGCCCGCTGAGGCCCACGCCGGTGGCGTCCGCCGGCCGCGACCGCCCCGGGCCCGTCGTCCGGACGTCGGCGTCCGCCCCGGGCGGACGCCGGCGCCGGCCGGTCCGGGTCGGCGGCGGCCCCGCCCCGGTCCGGGTACCCCCTTCAAAGCTGAACGGAATCGCCGCGTCGCGGGTGACCGCGCCCACAGGACACTAGTTAAATTTTGAAATAGTGCTACTGTCATGGCGTGACCGAGAGCCTGGACAGCACCCGACTCGCCGCCTGGCGCGCCTACATCGAGGCCAGCCAGCGGCTCTACACACGGCTGGAGGACGACCTGCGCGCCGAGAGCGCGCTCACCTTCGCCGACTACCACGTGCTCGTCCTGCTCTCCGAGGCGCCGGGCCAGCGGCTGCGGATGGGCGAGCTGGCGAGCCGCCTGGTCTTCTCGCCCAGCCGGCTGACGTACCAGATCACCACCATGCAGCGGCGCGGCCTGGTCGCCCGGGAGTCCTGTCCCGACGACCGCCGCGGCAGCGAGGCCGTGCTCACCGCCGCCGGGCTGCTGGCCCTGCGCGAGGCCGCCCCGCACCACCTGCGGTCGGTGCGCGCCCACCTGATGGACGACCTCGACGACGCCGAGGTCGCCTGCCTCACCCGGATCTTCGAGCGACTCGGCCGGCGCCTGCGCGCGGACCGCGACGCGTCGACCGCCCACCCGCACAGCTGAGGAGCCCCCGATGCCCGCCATCACCGTCGACAACGTGCTCGTCCTGCCCCGCCTGCCCAGGCTCGACGAGTCCACCGCGTTCCGCCCGGTCCGCCGGCTGACCACCGCGCCCAGCGGCTACGAGGGCGAGGGCTTCCCGGTCCGCCGGGCGTTCGCCGGCGTGCCGGTGAGCGAGTTGGACCCGTTCATCCACCTGGACCAGATGGGCGAGGTGGACTACGCCCCGGGCGAGCCGAAGGGCACGGCCTGGCATCCGCACCGCGGCTTCGAGACGGTGACCTACATGATCGACGGGATCATGGACCACCAGGACTCGCAGGGCGGCGGCGGCACGATCACCAACGGCGACACCCAGTGGATGACGGCCGCGAGCGGCCTGCTGCACATCGAGGCGCCGCCGGAGCACCTCGTCATGAGTGGCGGGTTGTTCCACGGCACCCAGCTCTGGGTCAACCTGCCCCGGGCCGCGAAGATGAACCCGCCCCGCTACCAGGACATCCGGGGTCGCGAGGCGGCCCTGCTGACCACGCCCGACGGCGGCGCGCTGATCCGGGTGATCGCCGGCGAGATCGCCGGGCACCGGGGGCCGGGCTCCACCCACACCCCGATCACCATCACGCACGTCACCGTGCAGCCGGGTGCCCGCGTCGACCTGCCGTGGCGGCCGGACTTCAACGCCCTGGTCTACGTGCTGGGCGGACGGGGCACGGTGGGCACCGACGGGCGGCCGGTGCACACGGGGCAGCTCGCCGTGCACGGCCCCGGCGACGCGCTGACCTTCACCGCGGACGCCAGCCAGGACGGCCACACCCCGACGCTGGACCTCTACATCATGGGCGGCGAGCCGATCCGGGAGCCGGTGGCGCACTACGGCCCGTTCGTCATGAACACCCGCGACGAGCTGCTCCAGGCGTTCGAGGACTTCAAGGCCGGCCGGCTCGGTGTCGTCCCCGCCGAGCGGCTGCCGCACACCGACGGCCAGGCCCCGAGGCCCTGATCCCACGCGCGGGCGGTGGGCGCCCCCGGCACGGCCGGGTGGCGCCCACCGGCGCGTCGGGACGTGGCGCCCACCGGCGCGTCAGGAGACGGCGAAGATGCCCGCGACTCCCAGGATCACCATGAGCAACACCGTCACCAGCGCGCCCCGCTCGCTTTCGACCGCCTGCTCGCGGTACTCGGTCACGGGGTTCGTCGTCTCGCCGGGCATGGTGTTGCCTCCTCGGTGTTCGCGTCGTGATCGGGCGGGCTGTCGGGGGCCGTCCGACCGGTCACCGGAGTGCCGGCCGGGATGCGGACCCGCGACACGGGTCCTACCGTGAGGACGTTGTCGACCTCGGGGGGCTGGAACGGTGGCACCGCGCAACTGGTTCCTGAGCGCAGCCGAACGCGCCAACCCGGTGTCAGAGTTACCCGTCTGGAGCAGCGGAAACCTTGCCGAGCCGTTAATTCACGGTGCCGCGTACTTCGACCGGCTGGTCGACGAGGTGCAGGCGCTGGAGGCCGGCGACCACCTGTTCTTCACCGACTGGCGGGGTGACCCGGACCAGCGGTTGCGCCCGGACGGGCCGACCGTGGCGCAGCTCTTCGCGCGCGCCGCGCAGCGGGGCGTGGTGGTCAAGGGCCTGATCTGGCGCTCCCACCTGGACCTCCTGGCCTACAGCGAGGCGGAGAACCGCAACCTGAGCGAGACGGTCTCCGCCGCCGGCGGCGAGGTGCTGCTCGACCAGCGGGTCCGCCGGGGCGGCTCGCACCACCAGAAGCTGGTGGTGCTGCGGCACCTGCGCGCGCCGGAACGGGACGTCGCCTTCGCCGGCGGGATCGACCTGTGCCACAGCCGCCGCGACGACGCCGCGCACCGGGGCGACCCGCAGGCGGTGCAGATGTCCGCCCGCTACGGCGACCACCCGCCCTGGCACGACGTGCAGCTCGCGGTGCGGGGGCCGGTGGTGGGCGCGCTGGACACCACCTTCCGGGAGCGCTGGACCGACCCGATGCCGCTGGACTCGGAGAACCCCCTCGCCTACCTGCGCGACCGGCTGCGCGGCGCGGACCTACGGCCCGACCCGTTGCCGCCGCAGCCGGCCGACCCGCCGCCCTGCGGCCCGCACGACGTCCAGGTGCTCCGCACCTACCCGGCGGTCCGGCCCCGCTACTCCTTCGCCCCCGACGGCGAGCGCACGGTGGCCCGCGGCTACACCAAGGCGGTCCGGCGGGCCCGGCGGCTGATCTACCTGGAGGACCAGTACCTGTGGTCCAGCGAGGTGGCCGACCTGTTCGCCCGGGCGCTGCGGGAGAATCCCGACCTGCACCTGGTCGCCGTGGTCCCCCGGTTCCCGGACGTGGACGGCCGGCTGGCGCTGCCGCCCAACATGGTGGGCCGCGAGCAGGCGCTGTCGCTCTGCGAGCGGGCGGCCCCCGAGCGGGTGCACGTGCTCGACGTGGAGAACCACGCCGGCACCCCGGTCTACGTGCACGCCAAGGTCTGCGTGGTCGACGACGTGTGGGCCAGCGTGGGCAGCGACAACTTCAACCGCCGGTCCTGGACGCACGACAGCGAGCTGTCCTGCGCGGTGCTGGACGGCACCCGGGACGACCGGGCGCCGACCGACCCGGCCGGCCTCGGCGACGGCGCCCGGGTCTTCGCCCGGGACCTGCGGCTGCGGCTGTGGCGCGAGCACCTGGACCGCGACCCCGACGGCGGCGAGGACGCCGACCTGATCGACCCGGCCGACGCCGTAACGGCGATCAGGGCCGCCGCCGACGCGCTGCAACGGTGGTACGACGACGGGCAGGCCGGTCCCCGGCCCCCGGGCCGGCTGCTGCCGCACCGGGCGGAACGGCTGCCCTGGTACACCCGGGCCTGGGCGCTGCCGGCGTACCGGCTGGTCTACGACCCGGACGGCCGGCCGCTGCGGGCCCGGCGGGCGGGCACGTGGTGAGCGCTCCGGCCCGGCACGGGGCTGACCGTCAGACGGGCACGAAGAGGGCGTCGGCCCGGCTGCGGGCGGGCTCGGCCCCGACGGGGCCGGCGTCGGCGGTGTGCACCGTCAGCCCACCGGGATAGGCGAACGAGGCGCGCGGGGAGTAGAAGCCGAAGCCGATGGTCAGCGGGTTCTCCGGGCGGAGCGCGTAGATCGGGTGGGCCGGCTCCAGGAACTCCACCGACTCGATCACGAACGGGTCGACCGGTTCGGCGACGTACGGGTAGACGGCGCTGAGCAGTTGCCCGTCGCGCGCCGTGAAGTAGCGGTGGTGACCGCTGCTGATCGCCCGGCCCGTCTCGCCCACCAGGCAGCGGGCGCGGATCACCGGTACGCCGTCGATCTCCGTCTCGGCGACGATCTCCCCGTCGTGGTGCTCGATGCGGGTCCGGCCCACGACGGCGGGCGCCCCCCGCGCGGCGGCGTAGGCGCGGACCCGTGCGCTACAGGTCACGTAGTCCGTCCACCAGCCGCCGGGGTTGATCCCGCCCGGCGCGTCCACCCCCGCCAGCGCCACCCCGAGGTAGGTCAGCGAGTACGCGCCGAAGCCGGAGGTCTGGCACTCGTCGTCGACCACGTACTGGTTCATGAAGACCAGGCGGTCGGCCGACGGGCGCAGCCCGGCCGGCACCAGCGCCGCGACCGCGTCCGGGTCCGCCGGCAGCCAGCCGAAGAAGAGCGTGCGGCTGTTGACGACGAGATGGGGAGCGGCGGGGTCGAGCACGGCACCTCCGGAGCGGGGCGGGTACCCGCACGCTACGGCCCGTCTCGTGGACGGGACAACGACGGAAAGCCGACAATCGGCGCCGGTCATCCGGGGTGACCGTGACCGCTCGGCCGGCCGGTCCGGGCCGCCCGGATGCGACATCGTCGATGTCCGGCGGGGCCGGCTGACCGTACGCCCGACGTAAGCCAGCCCACAATCCGAGGCCGCCTCGCCCGATTTACGCCGTCCGTGCCGGAAAATTACTTAAGTACATCGTACTTTCGGCTAGATTTCGTCAGACCGATCGGGCTAAGGTGACTCCCGAACGGACATCTGAACTTAAACCTAAGCGTCACGTCTTTCATCCGCGGACGAGGTGCAGGGAGGACCACCCATGACCGCGCCAACGATCAGCGAGCCGGCGGCCACGACAGCGCCGAGCACCGCCCAGAAGCTCGACCCGCGTGCGCTCACCGACAGCGCCGCGGACCTGCTCAACGCAATGGCCGCGCTGCCGGCCGGCCACCCGTCCCGCGCCGCCCTGCGCGACAAGGCGATCGAGGCCTGGCTGCCGCTCGCCAACCACCTCGCGCACCGCTACAGCGGCCGGGGCGAGCCCACCGACGACCTGGCCCAGACCGCCGCGGTCGGCCTGATCAAGGCGATCGACAAGTTCGACCCGTCCCGCGGCGTCGACTTCGCCGGCTACGCGATCCCCACCATCATCGGGGAGCTCAAGCGGCACTTCCGCGACCGCACCTGGGACATCCGGGTCCCCCGCCGGCTCCAGGAGCTGCGGCTGGCCATCTCCGACGCCAACAGCTCGCTGTTGCAGACCCTGGGCCGTTCGCCCACGGTGGCCGACATCGCCGCCCACCTCAAGCTCACCGAGGAAGAGGTGCTGGAGGGCCTGGAGGGCGCCCGCGCCTACAACGCGGTCTCGCTCTCGACCCCGACCGGCGACGGCGACCGCGCGACCGAGCTGGGCGACATGCTCGGCGGAGTGGACGGCGAGTTCGAGCTGGCCGAGCTGCGGGTCGCCCTCGGCCCGGCGCTGGCCACGCTCGACGAGCGGGAGCAGAAGATCCTCACGCTGCGGTTCTACGGCAACCTGACGCAGTCGCAGATCGCCGATCAGATCGGCGTCTCGCAGATGCACGTGTCCCGGCTGCTGGCCCGCGCGCTGACCAAGCTGCGGGGGCAGCTCGACGGCACGTACTAGGGGTGGTGGGCGATGGCCGGGCCGGCGGGCCCGGCCATCGTCGTGTCCGGGGCGGACGCCTCGCCACGGCGGCACGACGCCCGGGTCACCCTCTCGCGGGGGTGACCCGGGCGTCGCCGCTCGGACTGGTGGGACAGGGCGCCGTCGTTCAGGCGGGCTGCCCGGCCGCCGTCGCCGCGCGGGTGGGCTCCCGCCACATCGGCCAGAACGGCGTGCCGTCGGGCAGGTGGAAGGGCTCGGCGACCTGGTAGCCGTGCCGCGCGTACAGGTCGCGGCCGGTCTCGCTGGCCGCCTCCAGGTAACCGGGCACCCCCTCGGCGTCGAGGACGGCGTGGTGGTGCCGCAGCAGCGCGCTGCCCAGCCCCTGTCCCTGCCGGTCCGGTGCGACGGCGAGGAACGCCAGGTGGTGGTGGTCGGGGTGCGGGTGGTGGGCCTCGAAGAGCTTGTCCAGGTGGGCGAACCGGTCGGTCCACTCCCCGCAGGCCGCGGCCAGCCGGGCGTCGTAGTCCTCCGGCGGCGGGGCCGGGTCGCCCACCGAGGGGAACCAGACCGCGACCCCCGCCCGGTCCGCGGTCGCGTGGACGAGGCCGTACCGCATCGCGTGGTCCACCAGGATCGCGAAGTTGCCGGCCAGCACGGACTGCCGCCGCGCGGCGTCGGGCACCAGCCAACGGGGCGCGTCGAGGGCCATGAACGCCTCGGCGATCCGGCCGGCCACCAGCGACGTCTCCCGCGGCCCGAGCCGCTCGATGCGTACCTCGCTCACCGCCGCGCCGCCGTCCCGCCCGGGACGGGCCCGCCGAGATGCCCGGCCGGCGGCGGCGCCGTCACCGCCACGCTCTCCGCGCCCAGACCGATCCGGGCGTACGTGTCGGGGCGGCTGCCGCGCAGCACCAGCGCCCACAGCAGGCCGAGCAGCGCGGCGACCGGGTAGACCGCCGGGACCGCCCAGCGCAGGGGCGAGTCCGGGGCCACCCCGAGCAGGTCGGCGAAGTTGACCACCGCAAGCAGGACGATCACGGCCAGGGCCACGGCGGCTAGTCCGGGGGCGACCGCGCGCCGCCACAGCGTCTCGTTGACTCCGTTGCGGGCGAAGAAGGCGATCACCGCGACCGAGGTGGTGGCGATCAGCAGCAGCACCCCGAAGCCGCCGGCGGTGCCGACCCAGTAGAACAGCTGCACCACCGGGTCCCAGCCGTTGAGCGCGTAGAGCAGGATCACCACGAGGCCGAGCGCGCTCTGCGCGAGGGAGGCGGCCCGGGGCGAGCCGGTGCGCGGCGAGGTCTGCCCGAACACGGCCGGCAGCACCCGCTCCCGGCCGAGCGCGAACGTGTACCGGGCGGTGGTGTTGTGGAAGGAGATCATCGCGGCGAGCACCGAGGTCAGGAAGAGCGCCTGGCCGATGGTGACGGCGGTGCCCCCGAGGTGCGCCTCGGCCAGGTTGAAGATGAGTCCGATGCTCTGCTCGCCCGCCTCGGCGGCGATCCGGTCCGGCCCGACGGCGACGGTCATGCTCCACGACGACAGCGCGTAGATCCCCGCGATGATGGCGATGGAGAGATAGGTGGCCAACCGCACCGTCCGCCGCGGGTCCTTGCTCTCCTCGCTGAACACCACGGCGGACTCGAAGCCCACGAAGCCCAGGATGGCCAGCACCAGCACCGCGCCGGCGCCGGGCACGACGAGGTTCTCCGGTGACAGTGCGGCGAAGCTGACGTCCCCGCCAGCCGGGTGGGTCAGCTGCCCGAGGTCGAAGACCACGATCACCACCATCTCGGCGACCAGCAGCGCCGCCAGCACCAGGCCGTTCAGGTCGATGCGGAGCAGACCGAGCACGCCGACCGTCGCCCAGGCGACCAGCGCCACCACCCACCACGCCGGGGCCACCCCGAACAGGCGGCCCAGCACCGGTTCCGCGGCGGCGCCGATGGTGCCGTAGAGCCCAACCTGAAGGGCGTTGTACGCGATCAGCGCCACCCAGGCGGCGCCGACGCCGGCCGGACGGCCCAGCCCGCGGGCGACGTAGGCGTAGAACGCGCCGGCGTTGGCCATCCGCCGGGCCATCGCCACGTATCCGATGGAGAAGAGGGCGAGCACCGCGGCCACCGTCAGGAAGGCCAGCGGGATGCCGAGCACCCCGACGACCCCGTAGCCGGTGGTGACGACGCCGGCCACGACGGTCAGCGGGGCGGCGGCGGAGAGGACGAAGAAGATCACCGACGGCACACCGAGCCGGCCGCGGGCCAGGGCCTCGGAGACGTTGCTCGGTCGGGCGAGCGTTGGTGTCGACATACGCGGACTCCGGTTCGAGGGGAGGGAGGGGTGGAGGGCGTCAGCCGACGCCGCGCAGCACGGCGGCGCCGACGGCGGCCTCGGTGTGCGTCACGAGTTCCCGCAGCGGCGGGGGCAGCGCCGGGATGAGCACGCCCAGCCGGTGGTGTGCCCGGGGGCCGGCGCTCCACAGCACCTCGCGGCTCAGCCCGGCGGCGACGACCAGACCCAGCAGCGTCCCGTCGGGCACGCTCGGCGGTTCCGGCCGGTCGAGCAGGGCGCGCAGCCGGGTGGCCGGCCAGGCCACCGCGTTGAGGTCGATCGGCAGGTAGCTGACGGTGGTGCGCAGCAGCCGCCGGGTCTCCTGCCGGCGCAGCACCCCCGCTCTGACCAGCCGCTCGCCCACCGAGGTGGTGGCGGTCTGCGCCAGGAAGCTCAGCCAGGTACGCACCGGGTGCTGCTGCGTCTCACCGACCAGCTGGTCCAGCACGGTGTGCGCCAGCGCGTCCGCCGGCGGGCGCCGGTCGAGCACCGTGACGAGCCCGGCGGAGACGGTGGCGTGTCCACGCAGGACCAGTTCACCGAGCAGCCCTGCGGCGAGGCCGAGACCGGTCGCCGTCGGGTGCAGCTTCGCCTTGCCCCGACTGTCGTTGTGGGTGATCAGGAAGAACTCGTCGGCGATGAGCAACCGGTCCTCCCGCACGGGTTGTCCACAGTGTTCGCAACCGGGCAAGGATGCACCGGCCGTGACTGCAACGCAACTCCCGTTTATGGAAGTTGCACTCCGTGCTGGGCCCACCTGCGGATCTTGCCGTGACAGACTCGGAGGGTGACCGCGAGCCCCACCGTCCGCCGCCGCCGTATCGCCCGGGAACTCCGCCAGTTGCGCGAGCGCGCGGGCATGACCCTGGACGTCGCCGCCCGGCAACTGGACATGTCCAAGAGCAACCTCTCCCGCATCGAGAACGCCCAGATCGGCATCAAGCCGCGCGACGTCCGGGCCGCGCTGGCGCTGTACGAGGTGACCGGGGCCGACGCCGAGGCGCTCATCGAGATCGCCCGCGGGGCGCAGCAGCGCGGCTGGTGGCAGAAGTACAGCGACGTCCTGCCGGAGTGGTTCGAGTTCTACGTCGGGCTGGAGGCGGAGGCGGCGAGCCTGCGCACATACGAGGTCGAGGCGGTGCCCGGGCTGTTGCAGACCGAGGCGTACGCGCGGGAGGTCTTCCGGCGCACCGCGGGCGAGGACGGGATCGAGCGCAAGGTCGCCGCGCGGCTGCATCGGCAGAACGTGCTGCACCGCGACAATCCGGTCGAGCTGTCCGTGGTGCTCAACGAGGCGGTGCTCTGCCGCCCGGTCGGCGGCAACGCCGTGATGGCCGACCAGATGGCCCACCTCGCGAAGGTCTCTCAACTACCGAACGTGACCCTCCAGGTACTTCCGTTCTCCGCCGGCGGGCATCCGGCGATGAACGCGCCGTACGTCGTGCTGACGTTCGCCGACACCGCCGACGCGGCCGTGGTTTACCTGGAAAACCTCACGATGGGGCTGGCTCTGGAGGAGGCCGGACAGGTGCGCGGGTATAGCCTTGTGCACGAGGAGATGTGCCGGATGGCACTCGGTCCGGAGGCGTCCCTGACCCGCCTGACGGAAGCTTCTCGTCACTTTGCGTGACCGTTGACGCGGCGCGCCGGCACAGACGGGGGTACCGCGATGAGCGCGCTCGACCTGACCCGCGCCCAGTGGCGCACCAGCAGCCGCAGCGTGGGCAACGGCAACTGCGTGGAGGTCGCCGCCGCCGGGGACCGGATCGCCGTCCGGGACAGCAAGGACCGGCCCGGCCCCGTGCTGGCCTTCCCGGCGTCGGCCTGGCGCGCCTTCGTCACCGGCGTCGACGGGGTACGCCCCGGCTGAGCCGCTCCCAGGCGGTGCGAGACTGGGCCGTGCTCTCGGACGTACCCCTCGACCTGCCCGTACGCCCGGTGCTGCCGGAGCTGGTCGCGGCGCTGCGCGGCGCCGGCGCCGGGGTGCTGGTCGCCCCGCCCGGCACCGGCAAGACGACCCTCGCCCCGCTGGCCGTGGCCGACGAGGTCCCCGGTCGCGTGCTGGTCGCCCAGCCGCGCCGGGTGGCGGCCCGCGCGGCGGCCCGCCGGATGGCCGCGCTGCTCGGCGAGCCGCTCGGCGAGCGGATCGGGTACGCGGTGCGCGGCGAGCGCCGCACCGGACCGCGGACCCGCGTCGAGGTGGTCACCACCGGGCTGCTGGTGCGGCGGCTGCACCGCGATCCCGAGCTGGCCGGCACCGGCGCCGTGCTGCTCGACGAGTGCCACGAGCGGCAGCTCGACGCCGACCTCGCGCTCGCGTTCGCGGTGGAGGCCCGGGCCGCGCTGCGCCCCGACCTCTGGCTGCTGGCGATGTCGGCCACCCCCGAGGCGGACCGCTTCGCCGCGCTGCTCGGCGGCGGTGGCGCTCCCGCGCCGATCGTACGGGCGTCCTCGGCCCTGCACCCGGTGACCCGGATCTGGGCGCCGCCGCCCCGGCCGGTGGCCGCGCCGGGGGCCGGCCCGGTCGACCGGGGCCTGCTCGACCACGTCGCGGCGACGGTGCGCCGGGCCCTGCGCGAGTGCGACGGTGACGTGCTGGTCTTCCTGCCCGGTGCCGGCGAGATCGGTGCCGTCGCGGGCCGGCTGGCCGACCTGCGCGACGCGGTTGCCGTCCTGCCGCTGCACGGCCGGCAGCGCGGCGCCGACCAGGACGCGGCGCTGCGCCCGGCCGACCGGCGGCGGGTGGTGCTGGCGACGGCGGTGGCGGAGAGCAGTCTGACCGTGCCGGGCGTCCGGGTGGTGGTGGACGCCGGGCTGTCCCGGGTCGCCCGGATGGACCTGGCCCGGGGCCTGGGTGCCCTGGTCACCGTCGGCGTGTCCCGGGCGGCGGCCACCCAGCGGGCCGGCCGCGCGGGCCGGGAGGCGCCCGGGCACGTCTACCGCTGCTGGTCGGCGGCGACCCACGAGCGGCTGGCCGCGCAGCCGGAGCCGGAGATAGCGACCGCCGACCTGACCGGCTTCGCCCTGGAGCTGGCCGCCTGGGGTTCGCCGGACGGCGCCGGGCTGGCCCTGCCCG
>NZ_WAAS01000187.1:0-12930 GCF_008806585.1 Micromonospora sp. AMSO12t | reverse complement strand
CTGGCCCCCGCCCCCGCGCAGGCCGCCGCGCTGCCCAACGACTTCCGCAGCGTCGGCTACCTGCCGTCCTGGACCGGCGACGTCAACGCGGTGCAGTACGCCAAGCTGACCCACGTCAACTACGCGTTCGTGCTGCCCAACGGCGACGGCAGCCTCCGCCCGGTGGAGAACCCCGCCAAGCTCTCCCAGCTGGTCTCCCGCGGCCACGCCAGCAACGTCAAGGTGTCGATCGCGATCGGCGGCTGGAACAACGGCGACGACTCCGCCTTCGAGGCGCTCGCCGCCAACGCCGGCAGCCGCACGACGTTCGTCAACAACGTCGTCAACTTCGTCAACCAGTACAACCTCGACGGCGTCGACATGGACTGGGAGTACCCGGACCCGGGCGCCTCGGCCACCAACTACACGGCGCTGATGCAGCAGCTGGCCGGCGCCCTGCACAGCCGGGGCAAGCTGCTCACCGCCGCCGTCGTCTCCGAGGGCTGGTACGCCGAGGGCGTGCAGCCGGCCGTGTTCGGCCACGTGGACTGGCTCAACATCATGGCGTACGACGGCGGCAGCCCGCACGCCAACTACGACTGGTCGATCAACGCCGTCAACTACTGGAAGTCCCGGGGCCTGCCCGCCCGCAAGGCGGTACTCGGCGTGCCGTTCTACAGCCGACCCGGCTACCACACGTACGCCGCACTGGTCGCCATGGACCCGGCCAACGCCAACCGCGACTGCACCACGGTCGGCGGGACCCAGCAGTGCTACAACGGCATCCCGACGGTCAAGCGCAAGACCCAGTGGGCCATGGCCAACGCCGGCGGCATGATGAACTGGGAACTGAGCCAGGACACCACCGGCGCCACCTCCCTGGTCAGCGCCATCTACGACACCGCCACCGGCGGCACCACCCCGCCGCCCGTCGGGCGCACCGGCCCGATCACCGGCATCGGCGGCAAGTGCGTCGACGCGGCCGCCGCCGGCACCGCCAACGGCACCGCCGTGCAGCTCTACGCGTGTAACGGCACCAACGCCCAGAGCTGGACGGTGGGCGCCGACGGCACGCTGCGCGCCCTCGGCAAGTGCGCCGACGTGACCAGCGCCTCCACCGCCAACGGCGCCAAGGTGCAGCTGTGGGACTGCAACGGCACCGGCGCGCAGGTCTGGCAGGCCCAGGCCAACGGCACGCTGCGCAACCCGGCGTCCAACAGGTGCCTCGACGCCACCGGCAACAGCTCCGCCGACGGCACCCGGCTGCAGATCTGGGACTGCTTCGGCGGCGCCAACCAGGTCTGGCGGCTGCCCGCCTGAGCGGCACGGGCCCCGTCACCGCCTCGGCGGGGCGGGGCCCCACCGCGCCGGCACCGCCCGCCATCGGCTGGCCCTCGGCACCACCCGCACGTCGGCCCGGCCCCGTGCGCCGCCGATCCGCAGCGACAGCCGCCATCTCCCCCTCGGCCCGGCCCGCGTCAGCCCGGTCGGTCCGCCGCGACCGGCAGCGCGGCGGCGAGCCGGCGGACCCGGTGCGCGTGGGTCAGCACGTCGACGCTGTCGACGTACTGGTCGACCGCGCCGAGGGGCGGACGCCCGCGCAGCACCGGGTCGGTGATGGCGGCCCGCAGCGCGCCGGCGATCCGACCGGCGTCCAGGACCAGGAACGGCCGCCGGTGGAAGGGCCGGGACCGGGCGCGCACCGGGGCCGCCAGGCCGGTGTCGTCGGTCCGGGCGGCGAGGGCCTCCAGCGCCCGGACCAGCCCGTCCTCCCGCCTGCGCCAGTCGCCCGGGCCGAGCGCGTCGGCCAGGGCCGCGACCAGGGGCGCCGCGTCGGGCAGCCGGGCGAACAACGTGCCCAGCCACTTGTCGTACGGGGGCCAGCGGCGGTGCAGCAGCAGGCCGAGCCGCATCAGGTCCCGGGCCAGCCCGGCGGCGACCACCCGGCTGCCGAGCTCGTCGCCGGTCTCGGCACAGCGCCCGGGCAGGTGTTCGGCCTGGGCGACGCGGGTCCACGCGGCGGCGAGCACGTGCCGCCACACGTCGTCCGGGTACCACGCCAGCGCCGCCCGGGCCCCGGTCAGCGCGCCGTCGAGACCGTCGTGGAACACCTCGCCGCCGGTCACCTCGGCCAGCCGCTGCGTCGGCGTGGCCAGCCAGTCCGCCGTGGTGACGCCGGCAGCGGGGTCGAAGCCCAGCCGCTCGCGCCACCAGCCGCCCGGCTCGTCGATCGTGACGCCGTGGCGGCTGCCCGCCCGGTCGGCGACCCCCAGCCGGCCCTCCCCGGTGAAGCGGGTGGGCCAGCCGAGGAACTCCGCCGGCAGGTCGGCGTCCAGCGCCGCGCGCAGCTGCGGGATCCGCGCCGCGTCGGCCGCGCCGACGAAGAGCTGCCCGCGCGGCCCCCAGTCGTGGTCGGTGGAGCGCGGGGTGTCCAGGCCGAGCAGCTCCGAGCCGCCGTCGAGCAGCCCGGCCGCGTACCGCAGGTCGGGGAAGCGTCGACGCAGGATCGGGGCGAGCACCTCGTCGTGAAACCGGCGGCCGAGCGTCAGGCCCGCAACGAACGTCACACCGGCAAGTCTGCGCGCGGAGCGGCGTGCCCGCAGCCCGGTTTCGCCGCCGGCGGCCGTACGCGCCGATAGGCTGGGCGCGGACGGGTCGCCGACGGAGAGGACCGACCGCCGTGGCAGCGACGGACCGGGAGCGCCCCGCGACCCGACGCCGCCGGCTGCTCTGGGCGGGCCTCCTCGCCGTCGCGGGCCTGGTGCTGCTGGCCGTCGGGGTGACCGTCGCCGACGGCACGGCGGCCTGGCTCGAGGTGTCGGTCGCGATCGTGCTGCTGCTCGCCAGCTACGGCCTGCAGTACGTGGCCCGCCGCGAGACGCTGTACCGCGACCACGAACGTCCCTGACCCGCCGCGCCGCGCCCCCTGATCGTCGGTGGGGTGTGCCAGGCTGTCGAACGTGGCACAGCGACCCCCGATCCTGCTCATCGACGCGCCCAGTCTCTACTTCCGGGCCTACTTCGGCATTCCCGAGTCGGCGGCCCGGGCCGCCGACGGCAGCCCCGTCAACGCGGTGCGCGGCTTCCTCGACATGCTGGCGAGCCTGATCCGCACCCGCCGGCCCGACCGGATGGTCTGCGCGATGGACCACGACTGGCGGCCCGACTGGCGGGTGGCGCTGCTGCCGTCCTACAAGGCCCACCGGGTGGCCCCCGAGGGCGGCGAGGTGGTGCCCGACACGCTCAGCCCGCAGGTCCCCCTGATCCTGGAGGTGCTCGACGCCGTCGGGATCGCCCACGTCGGCGCCACCGGCTACGAGGCCGACGACGTGCTCGGCACCCTCTCGGTGACCCAGCCGGCGCCGGTCGAGGTGGTCTCCGGCGACCGGGACCTGTTCCAACTCGTCGACGACGCACGCCCCGTGCGGCTGCTCTACGTCGGGCGGGGCGTGGCCAAGCTGGACGACTGCGACGACGCCGCGGTGCGCGCCCGCTACGGGGTGCCGGCCGACCGCTACGCCGACTTCGCCGCCCTGCGGGGCGACCCCAGCGACGGGCTGCCCGGGGTGGCGGGCGTGGGCGAGAAGACGGCCGCCCGGCTCGTCGAGCGCTACGGCGACATCGCGGGCATTCTGGCCGCCTTGGACGAGCCCAACTCCGGCTTCGCCCCCGGGCTGCGCACCAAGCTCGCCGCCGCGCGTGACTACCTGGCCGTCGCGCCGCAGGTGGTCCGGGTCGCCCTCGACGTGCCGCTGCCCGAGCTGGCCACCGAACTGCCGACCGAGCCGGCCGACCCCGACCGGCTGCTGGAGCTGGCCGGCGAGTGGAACCTGGCCGGCTCGGCACGCCGCCTGGTCGACGCCCTCGCGCAGCGCGCCTGACCCACGTCCGCGCGGCCACGGGGCAGGCCCGTGGCCCCGGTGTGGGCGCCGGAGCTGTCCCGGCACACCGTCTCGACGCCGGGTGCTCGCGCGGCCACGCCTGCAAGGTGTCGGCCCGACGGTCGGGCGACACGTCGATGCGCTCACCCGTCATCGCGCGATCAGGGCGGTGGCGCAGCGCTGCCGGTGTCGCCAATCCGTCGGTCTCCGCACGGGGTGTGCCACGTAGCGTCGTAGCGACCGATCAGTTGCGTGGAAGGAGCCCTCATGACTGAGCTCGCCGCACCGCAGCTCGTGGTGAACAGCCGGATGATCTATTTCGGCTGGGTTCCGGCCGACCCCGACGCCGTTGCCGCGTTGGTGCCGCAGGGCCTCGAGCCGGCCCCGAACCGGCAGGTCTTCATGAACCAGTACGTCGTTGACGACGCCGTGCAGACCTCCGGCTTCGGCGCCTACTCGCTGACGTATCTCGGTCCGGACCTGTCCGGGGTCGACGCCCCGGACGGGGTGACCCCCGGCCGCTGGTGGACGCACTACGTCAACTCCAGCCCGGTGGTCCGCGACTACGCCGTCGCGCGGGGCGCCCCGGCGAGCGCCGGTACCACCACGATCGAGGTGAAGGGGCATCGGCTGGTCGCCACCACCGAGGCGGACGGCGTACCGGTGATCCGCACGACGGCCCGGGTCGGACGCACCGGTGACGCCGTGAACCGTGGACAGCTCCGCTACCTGACCCGGCTCGACGGCAGGCTGCTGAGCGGGAACTACCCCTTCGTCGCGGAGCCGGTCGATCCCTTCGGGATCGAGTCGGTGGAGTTCCTGGCACCCGACCACCCGGTCCACGCCCTGCGTCCCGCCGAGCCGCTCGAAATCGTGTGGGGCTTCTATTCACCGCGCTCGTCCTTCGCCTACCCCGGCGGTGAGTCGGCGCTCGACTGAGCGGGGGCATCCTCGATCACAGCCCCAAAGCCAAGATCCTCACCGCCGCGCACCGCGGCCAGTGGCGCGACGCCCCGGAAACCTCCCGGTCCGTCCCTGAGCCAACAGGCTCCGCTACCGGCGGCGGGGCAGGGCGAGCCTCGATAGCCTGGTGGAATCCCCTGCGGCGGCTCGGGTACGGGCTGCACGGCGGCGGAGACGACGGGCGGAGGAAGCATGCCGGGAGACGGGCCGGCTCCGGACGGCATCGGCCCGGACAGCGAGCGACGGAGCCGGCGCTACCTGGCGGCGGTGCTGTTGGGCGCGGCCGGGGGGATCGACTTCCTCACCGGGCTCGCCATCGTTCCGCTCGAGCCGTACGTCGACATCGCCAGCGCGGAGATGTTCCACCTCGACATCACCAGCTGGGGCTGGGTCCGACTGGTCGGCGGGGTGGCGACCGCCGTGGCCGGGCTGGCGGTGCTCGTCGACCGGCGCGCCACCACCGTCGCGGCGATCGTCACCGCAACGGTGGGCATCGGGCTCGGCATCCTGCTGCTGCCGTACCGTCCGCTGGCGGTCTGGATGACGGCGGCGCTCGCCGCCGTGGCCCTCTGGTTGCTCGCCGGGCAGCTGCGCGCGGCGAGCCGGACCCCCGCTTCGCGGGTCTGAACTGGTTGTCAGTCTGGTTGCCGCAGCGGACGGCAGTAGAGTGCCGTCGAGAAGGCCGGCGTGCCGGACGGCACGGTGGGTTCCCAGACCGGGTTGATGCGCAGCGCCAGGTTGGGTGCGTGCCAGGCCGCACCCAGCCGCTCCAGGAGGCCGTACTCCCGGCGCCGGACGTTGACATCCTCGCCGGCGAGAAAGTCGATCAACTGGTCCTCGATGACCGGGCGACCGATGAGCCCCCCGTGGAAGGACGGTGCCTCGACCGTCGGGATGCGGATGTACGGGTCCGGTGGCGCCTCGGACGCGGTGACCGTCGGCAGGAAGGCGATCGCCCGGACCCCCGGGACGGGACACATCATGTGCAGGCGGAAAAAGGGCCCGTCTTCGTCCATCAGTGAGCGGATGAACGGCTCGTCCGGCGTGGTGGCGGCTGTCCTGCCGACCTGCGTGACAGCGAACATCCCCCGCAGCAGCCAGCCGGCGGCCAGACCCCAGCCGGTGCTGACGTCCGGGGGTGGGTAGTACGCGCGTCCGGCGCGGACCAGCGGGCTGAACATCGCCAGTGCCTGCACCCGCGGGTCCGGCCGATCGCCGAGGTAGCGCCGGGCCACCATCGCCCCCTCACTTCGGCCGACCAGGGCGATGGGCCTGCCGGTCCGCCGATGCAGCGCGTCCACCTGCGCGGCGAGCAGTTCCGCGCTGGAGTCCAGCGACCGGTGGGTGTCATACCGCCGGTACGGCAGCGGGCGGCCACCCGCGTCCAGGCCAGCGTATGAGAACCACTCGGCCGCCGGGTCCCCCAACGGGCGGCCGTCGTACGCGGATTCGTGCCCGGCCAGCAGGATCACCGCGTAGCGCACCCTCGCGGGCAGCGGCCGGTCGAAGACGGGCGGGACGAAGGTGTTCCGTTCGTGGCGGGGCGAGGTGATCACCTGCGACACCAGCGGAGTGGCCAGCGCGAGCACCACAGCGATCGGCACCACCGGCACCCGCCGCCACCGTACCCGCGGCTGCAGCACGGCCGCCCGCACCGTCCGGTTCCACAGCAGGCCGTTGGCCGCGCCCGCGCCCGCGGCGACGAGCGGCGTCATCAACGCGGGAACCTGCCACACCGCGCCACCGGCCACCGAGATCACCACGAAGTCGAGCAGCGACCAGCCGACGAGCTCGGCCGAAGGCAGTCCCCGCCACAGGCCCCGGCCCACGGCCATCCGCTGCAGAAAGGGGGCGAGGAGGATCATGGGAATCAGCGAGGCGAACAGGAACCAGGACAGCGACACCACCGACGCGGCGACCGCATACGCGGCGAACGGTAGGACGAGGACCGCCGTGAACGCCGCGACTTCGAGGTTGCGCCGCGCCAACGCCCGGAACGGCGGCCGCCGTACGCCTGCCGGCCAGGCCAGGCCGACCAGGGCCGCGGAGTAGAGCCCTCGCAGCACGATCGCGCCCAGCAAGAGGAGCCCGAACATCAACCAGGAGTTGTGGTAGACCAGCAGCCAGCGCATGTCGTGGTACGAGTCGTACGGCCATACCGCAGAGCTCTGTGGTATCAGACCCTGCGCATTGCGGAACGGTATCCAGACAAGGATGACGGCCGCGACCAGGGGCATCGCCGCAGCGAGCCCGAGCAGCGCCAGTAGCCGGCGGGTGGGTCGCACGAGTCCTCCTTCGACACGCGGGCCTCTGCGCCGACTCTCCCTGGTACCGGCTGGCCGCTGAGCCGTATGCCCGAAAATCAACCGCTCCCACGACCTCGATCCGGCCGACACCACCTCGTGGTCGGCGGCGGTGCGCTCATCGTGGTGGCAGCCCGCGCCATCGACCAGCAAGCGCCGCCCGCAGTGCCGCGGCACGGCGGGCGGCGTCGACCCGCTGGACGGGTCAGCGCGGCGGGTTGCCCCGGCGGGACGGAAACGGGGTGCCCGGCTGGCCGAGTGTGGACCGGGCCCGCAGCCCCACCGGGTCCGGCGCCGGCGGCGGCGACGCCTCGGCCGGCTCCTGGCCCCGCAGGTCGTCGAAGTACGCGGTGGCGGCCCGGTCCTCGGCGGTAGGGGCGGCCAGCAGCGCGTAGACCAGCCCGACCACGCCGAACACCACCGCGAGGATGATCGGCACGAGCAGGGTGCTGACGCCGGCGCCGGACACCTCGCCCTGCCCGGCGTGCCGATGCACCGACATGGCGCTCATCCCGGTGAAGTGCATGCCGTTGACGGCGACGCCCATCAGCAGCGCCGAGCCGACGATCGCCAGCCCCCGGCGGACGGTCATCGCCAGCCAGAGCGCCACCGTGGCCGCGACCACCGCGATCACGACCGACAGCACGACCCGGGTGGTGTCGTAGTCGATCCGACCGTTGAGCCGCATGGCCGCCATGCCGGTGTAGTGCATCGCGGCGACCCCCGCCCCCGTGAACAGGCCCCCGGCGAGCAGCCGCACGGCGGAGAACCGCCCGGTGCCGACGATGGCCAGGCCGATGCCGACCGCGATCACCGCGATCATCGCGCTGGCCACGGTGATCGGCACGTCGTACCGGATCCGGGTGCCCTCGACGGCGAAGCCGAGCATCGCCATGAAGTGCATGGTCCAGATGGCGGTGCCACCGATGGCCCAGGCCGCCAGGGTTCCCCACCAGGCACGCTGGCCCGCGCTGCCCGCCGTGCGGATCCGGCCCGCGCAGATCAGCCCCAGGGCCGAGCCCAGCACCGACAGCGCGTAGCTGAGCGCGGGGGTGATCCACCCGTACTCGAAGTGATTGATCTCCGCCACGGCGGCCTTCTCCCAGATCGTTCCACCGACGCGCGATCCCGCGCCGCAGCAATGATCAGGGATGCCGTGACCAGGCACGACGGCACCCCCCGGACAATTCGGGGGGTGCCGTCGCGGTGACTAAGCGATGCGTCGATTTCGATATCTGGTAACGGACAGTGACGGTCAGGCGGGGGCGTGGTAGGCCAGCACACCCCGGTTCACGGCGCCGATCGCCTGCCGGGCGGTGGACCTGAGCTCCGCCGGGGCGCCGCCGGAGTCGGCGAGCTGGCCGAGCAGGTCGACCACCTGCCGCGCCCAGCGGACGAAGTCGCCGGCCGGCATCTCGCCGTCGATCTCGTGGCCGCTGCCGAGGACCTTCGCGAGCGCCTCGCCCCGCGCCCAGCGGTAGACCGGCCAGGCGAAGCCGAGGTCGGGCTCCCGGGTGACGGTGAGGCCCCGGGCCGCCTCGTCGGCCTCGATCTCGCTCCACAGCTTGAGCGTCTCGTCGACCGCCTCGGCCACGGGGCCGCGCGGCAGCGACGCCCGCTCGTCGACGTCGCGGCGCGCCTCGAAGACCACCACGGAGACCGCCGCCGCCAGTTCGGCCGGGGAGAGCCCGTCCCACACCCCGCGCCGCAGGCACTCGGCGACCAGCAGGTCCGCCTCGGTCCAGATCCGGCCGAGCATCCGGCCGGCGTCGGTCACCGCGCCGTCGGGCGCCAGGTAGCCCCGGGCGGTGAGCAGCGCCACGATCCGGTCGAACGTGCGCGCCAGCGAGCCGGTCCGGCCGGCCACCCGCTGCCGCAGCTCCTCGGTGTCGTTCTCCAGGCGGCGGCGCCGCTCCGCCCAGCGGGCGTGCTCCTCGCGGTCGGGGCAGGCGTGGCAGGGATGCCGGCGCAGCTCGGTGCGGAGCTGGCTGAGCCGGTGGTCCTCGCCGACGGCCTGCCGGGACCGGCCGCCGCGGCGGCCGCCGTGCCGGTCCAGCCCGGTGCCGCTGACCTCGGCGGCCAGATCGCGCCGGGCCGCCGGGGACCGGTGGTTGAAGTGCTTCGGCACCCGGATCCGCGCCAGCACCTCGGCCGGGGTGGTGAAGTCCCCCGGGCTGACCCGGCCCGCCCAGCGGTCCTGGGTCAGCACCAGCGGCCGGGGCTCGCCGAAGCCGCCGGTGGCCGGGTCGAGCACGACGGCCAGGCCGGCCCGCCGGCCCGACGGCACCCGGATCACGTCGCCGATCCGCAGCCGCTCCAGCGAGGCCACCGCGGCGGCCTTGCGCTGGCTCTGCCCCTGCCGGGCGATCGCCCGCTCCCGCTCGCCGATCGCCACCCGCAGCGCGAAGTACTCGTCGAAGTCGCCGTGGTGGCAGGCCGCCTCCGCGCCGTACGCCTCGATGGTCTCGGTGTTGCGCTGCACCTGCCGGGCCAGGCCGACCACCGAGCGGTCCGCCTGGAACTGGGCGAACGAGGACTCCAGCAGCGCGCGGGCCGGCTCGGCGCCGACCGTGCCGACCAGGTTGACCGCCATGTTGTACGACGGTCGGAAACTGGACCGCAGCGGGTAGGTGCGGGTGGAGGCGAGACCGGCCACGTGCCGGGGGTCGGTCTCCGGGGACCAGACGACGACGGCGTGCCCCTCGACGTCGATGCCCCGCCGGCCGGCGCGGCCCGTGAGCTGGGTGTACTCCCCCGGCGTCAGGTCGACGTGCGCCTCGCCGTTGTATTTCACCAGGCGTTCCAGCACGACGCAGCGGGCCGGCATGTTGATGCCCAGGGCGAGCGTCTCGGTGGCGAAGACCGCCTTGACCAGGCCCCGGACGAAGAGCTCCTCGACGACCTCCTTGAACACCGGCAGCATGCCGGCGTGGTGGGCGGCCAGGCCGCGTTCGAGGCCGTCGAGCCACTCCCAGTAGCCGAGGACGGTCAGGTCCTCGCCGGGGATGGCGGTGACCCGCGACTCGACGACGCGGCGGATCTCGGCCCGCTCCTCGGGGGAGGTGAGCCGCAGGCCCGCGGCGAGGCACTGCTGCACGGCGGCGGCGCAGCCGGCGCGGCTGAAGATGAACAGGATCGCCGGCAACAGCCCCTCCCGGTCGAGCCGGTCGACGATGTCGGGGCGCATCGGGCCGCGCCAGCGGGGCCCGCGCCGGCCGCCGCCGGGACCGGCGCTGCGCCCCTCGCCGAGCTCGAGGCGGCGCATGGTGTCGCGGGTGTAGCGCAGCAGCTCGGGGTGCACGTCGTGCTTGCGGGCGGCGTCGGCGTCGTGGAACAGGTCGAACATCCGCTTGCCTACCAGCATGTGCTGCCACAGCGGCACCGGGCGGTGCTCGCTGACCACCACGGCCGTCTCGCCGCGCACGGTGACCAGCCAGTCGGCGAACTCCTCGGCGTTGGACACGGTGGCCGACAGGGAGACCAGGGTGACCGAGGCGGGCAGGTGGATGATCACCTCTTCCCACACCCCGCCACGGAACCGGTCGGCGAGGTAGTGCACCTCGTCCATCACCACGTAGGCCAGGCCGTCGAGGGTGGCCGAGCCGGCGTAGAGCATGTTGCGCAGCACCTCGGTGGTCATCACCACCACCGGGGCGTCGCCGTTGATGGCGTTGTCGCCGGTGAGCAGCCCGACCTGCTCGGCGCCGTAGCGGTCGACCAGGTCGTGGTACTTCTGGTTCGACAGCGCCTTGATCGGGGTGGTGTAGAAGCACTTGCGCCGGCGGGGCGGGGCGGCCCCGTCGCCGGCCGGGGGCGCCGGCGTGCCGCGCAGGGCCAGGTGTACGGCGAACTCGCCGACCACCGTCTTGCCGGCACCGGTCGGGGCGCAGACCAGGACGCCGCTGCCCCGTTCCAGCGCCTGGCACGCCTCCCGCTGAAAGTCGTCGAGGTCGAACCCCAGATCGAGGGCGAACTCGTCAAGTGCCGGGAACTGTGAGGCCTGCGCGGCCCGGCGGCGCGCCGCTGCGTACCGCTCGGCGGGGCTCGACATGCCTCCAAGATTAATGCGTGCCGCCGACAGCCACCGGACAAGGCCGACCGGCAGGGGGGTCGGAGGCGGTCGGTAGGGTGCACGACGTGCCGGATCATGCCGAACCGCCCCACGCCTCGCGCGGCGCCGACGACGCCGTCCGCCCGGGTCCGTCCCGCCGGCCGGTGGAGGCGGTCCTGCTCGACTTCCACGGCACCCTGGCCCAGGTGGAGGAGCCCCGGGACTGGGTGCTCGCGGCCGCCGCCGCCTGCGGGGTGACCCTGGAGCGGATGCGGGCCACCGCGCTGGCCGACCGGCTGCTGACCGCCGGCCGGGCGGGCGGGCCGCTGCCCACCCGGGTGCCGCCCCGGCTGGCCGAGCTCTGGGCCGACCGGGACCTCTACCCGTACGCCCACCGCGGCGCCTACACGGGGCTGGCCGAGACCGTGGACGCGGGCATCGAGGGCTTCGCGGAGGCGCTCTACGAGCGGGTGCTGGTGCCCGAGGGCTGGGTGCCCTACCCGGACACCGCGGCGACGCTGGACGCGCTGCGGGCCGGGGGCGTCCGGGTGGCCGTCGTCAGCAACATCGGCTTCGACATCCGGCCGCACTTCGAGGCCTGGGGGCTGGCCGGGCTGGTCGACGCGTTCGTGCTCTCGTACGAGGTGGGGCGCTGCAAGCCGGACCCGGGGATCTTCCTGCGCGCCTGCGGGATGCTCGGCGTCGATCCGGAGCGGACGCTGATGGTGGGCGACACCCCGGCCGACGCGGGGGCCGTCGCGGCCGGGTGCGCGGTGCTGGTGCTGCCGGCCGCCGAGGCGGGTCGGGCCAACGGGCTCGGCGCCGTGCTGGACCTGGCCGGCGTCGAGCAACAGCGCTAACGACATGCCGACAGCACCGTTAACACCTGGCGCTAACGTGAAGGCGTTATCGTCGCTGCCATGATCACCGAGACGTCGCCCCGGGACCGGATCGTCCGGGCCGCCGCCGCGCTGCTCGCCGAGGGCGGCCGGGAGGCCGTCTCCACCCGCGCGGTCAGCCGGGCGGCGGGGGTGCAGGCGCCCACCCTCTACCGTCAGTTCGGCGACATGCGCGGCCTGCTGGATGCGGCGGCCAGCTACGGGTTCGCCGCGTACCTGCACGCCCAAGCGGCCGGGGACCTCGCCGACGACCCGGTCGACGAGCTGCGCCGGGGCTGGGACCTGCACGTCGGCTTCGGCGTGGCCAACCCGGCCTTCCACGCCCTCATGTACGGCGACCCCCGCCCCGGCGAGACCCCGACCGCGGCCCGGGTCGCGGCCGACATCCTGCGCCAGCTCGTGCACCGGGTGGCCGAGGCGGGTCGACTGCGCACGAGCGTCGACCAGGCGACCGAGATGCTGCACGCCACCGCGTGCGGGGTCACCCTCACCCTGATCCGGACGCAGCCGCCAGGGCGCGACCCGGCCCTGTCGACCCGGACCCGGGAGGCGGTGCTCGCCGCCCTGGTCACCGACTCCCCCGCCGCCCGGGCGACCTCCCGGGCCGACCGTCCGGTCCGGCACGCGGTGGCGCTGCGCGCCGCCCTCGACACCCTCACCACGGATTTCACCCCCGCCGAACGAACCCTGCTGGCCGAATGGCTAGACCGCATCACCCGCACAACCCCCTGACCACGCCCTCGACGCCCTCGACTGGTCGATCATGCACTTCTGGTGCCGGTTTTGCGGGCATACGCGGCTTGTGCGGGGCACCGCGACTGCATGATCGGCGCCGGAAGGGAAGGAGGGAGGAG
>NZ_WAAS01000186.1:0-12932 GCF_008806585.1 Micromonospora sp. AMSO12t | reverse complement strand
CGTCCACTTCCGGCACAACCAGGCCATCCTGGCCGCCGCGATCGTCGCCTTCTTCGGTGCCCTGCCGGTGGCCGGCGCCCGGTGGTACCTGCTGCCAGTGCTGCTCGTCCCGCTCGCCGTCACGGTGTGGGCGTGGCGGGCCGGCACCGACGCGGACGCCCACGAGCTGCGCCTGCGGGCGCTGGTCGGGCAGCGCCGGATCAGCTGGGACCGGGTCGTCGAGCTGGCCGCCGACCCGCGCGGCCGGGCGGTCGCCCGGCTCGACGACGGCCAGCGCGTCACGCTGCCGGCCGTACGCGGCACCGACCTGCCCCGGCTGATCTCGGCCACCGGCCAGGCCCTGCCCGGCGCGACCGGCTGAGCACCGTCGCGCCGGCACCGCTCAGTAGCCGTCCACCACCGTGTTGATCAGCGGCTCGCCGGCGGCGAACCGGCGGACCTGGTCGCCGACCAGCCGGTACGCGCGCGGCAGCAGGCCGCGCACCGATCCGGCCACGTGCGGGGTGAGCAGCACGTTCGGCATCGCCCACAGCTCGTGGTCGGCGGGCAGCGGCTCGGGGTCGGTGACGTCCAGCGCGGCCGAGATCCGGCCGGTACGCAGCTCGGCGACCAGTGCCTGAGTCCGGGCCACCGGCCCACGGGCGGCGTTGACCAGCAGCGCGCCGTCCCGCATCGCGGCGAGGAACCTCTCGTCCACCAGCCCCCGGGTGTGCTCGGTCAGCGGCACCAGCAGCACCACCACGTCTGCCTCGGGAAGCAGCCCCGGCAGCTCCGCCACGCCGTGCACGCCCTGCTCCGGGCGGGCGGTCCGGGCCACCAGCGTGAAGCTCACCTCGAACGGGGCGAGCCGGTCCCGCACCGCCGTGCCGATGGAGCCCGCCCCGACGATCAGCACCCGCTTGCCGGTCAGCTCGTCCGTGGGGGCCACCTCGTCGTACGCCCAGTCGCGCCGGGCCTGCGCCCGGGCGAGGGCCGGGAAGCCGCGCAGCTGGGACAGGATCGCCGCGACCACCCACTCGGCGGTGGACGGGTCGTGCACCCCCCGGGCGTCGCAGAGCGTCACCCCCTGCGGGACCCGGCCGGCCCACGCGTCCGCCCCGGCGGAGAGGAGCTGCACCACCGCCAGGTCGGGCAGCTCGCGCAGCAGCGCGGTGGCGTCCCCGCCGGCCAGGAAGGGGGGCACCCAGAACCGGACGCCGGCGGTGTCCGAGGGGAGCCGGGAGACGTCCTCGGCCACCTCGACCGTGACCTCCGGCGGCAGCTCACCGAGGAGTGTCCGGCCGGCCTGGTGCGGGATCCATACCTTCACGCCCGCCGACGATAGCCCCCGGCGGGGGTGCCCGCCGCGCGGGGCGGCCCCCGGCACCCGGACGGGCCCGCCCGACGCGGCTGAGGTGATCAGGGCGACGCTCCGGCGACCGCGTCGATTCCGGTCCGGAGGGGGTATAAGGGAGGACCGGAGTGCCGGTCGGCCTCCATCGGCACGGACAGGTGGTCGATGACCGAAGGCTCCCGCGACGACGCCCCGGAACGTGCCGACCCGATCCCGGCGCTCCGCGATCCCGACCGGCTGCGTTCCCTCGCCGAGACCCGGCTGACCGCCGCCCCCGACGAGGCGTTCGACCGGTTCGCCCGGCTGGTCGGGGACCTGCTCGACGTGCCGGTCGCGCTGGTCTCCCTGGTCGACGCCGAACGTCAGTTCTTCCCCGGCGAGGTGGGCCTGGCCCGGCCGTGGGCCGCCCGGCGGCAGACCCCGCTGAGCCACTCGTTCTGCCAGCACGTCGTCGACCTCGGCACCCCGATGGTGCTGCCGGACGCCCGGCTCCACCCCGCCCTGCGGGACAACCTCGCCGTGCCCGAGCTGGGCGTGGTGGCGTACGCCGGGATGCCGCTGACCGACCTGGAGGGACACGTCCTCGGGTCGCTCTGCGCGATCGACGACAAGCCGCGCGACTGGACCGCCGAGCAGTTGCGGACGCTCGCCGACCTGGCCGCCGCCTGCTCCTCCGAGCTGCGGCTGCGGATCGCGCTGGAGGGCGCCGAGCAGGCCCGGCGGCGCGCGGAGGAGGCCAACGGGCGGCTGGAGCTGCTGGCCGGGCTGGCGGGGACCCTGGCCGGGACGCTCGACGTGGCCACCGCGCTGCGCCACCTGCGCGACACGATGGTGCCGCTGCTGGCCGACTGGTCGCTGGTGACCCTGGTCGGGCCCGACGGGGCGCCGCGCGACGTGACCGCCGCGCACCGCGACCCGGCCCGCGCCCCCGACGTCGCCCGCTTCGCCGAGCTGATGCGCACGGGGCTGAGCCCCGACTCGATCACCCGGGCGGTGCTGCGTACCGGGCGGCCCGTGCTGGGCAGCGCCGCCACCCTCGCCGACGTGCGGCGGGGCACGATCGGGCCGGAGATGCCGGAGATCGCCGCCCGCCTCGGCTTCTCGTCGCACCTCAGCGTGCCGATCACCGACGCCGGACGGGTGCTCGGCTGCATCACCCTGATCAACGGGCCCCAACGGCGGCACTTCGACGACAGCGACCTGCTCATCGCCGAGGACGTCGGCCGCCGGGCCGGACAGGCGATCGGCAACAGCCGGATGTACGGCGAACAGCGGCACGTCGCGCACGTCCTGCAACACAGCATGCTGCCGCGGCTGCCCGTCACCGACGACCTCGAGCTGGCCGCCCGCTACCAGCCGGCGGCGGACCGGGTCGAGGTCGGCGGCGACTGGTACGACGCCTTCCGTCAGCCCGGCGGTGAGTTGATCGCGGCGATCGGCGACGTGGCCGGGCACGACATCGAGGCCGCCGCGACCATGGGACAGCTGCGCAACCTCGTCCGGGGCAACGCGTACGGCCGGCCCGACGCGGTCGACAAGCTGATGAGCCGCCTGGACGAGACGATTCGCGGGCTGCGCATCCCCGCCGCGGCCACCGCCACCCTGGTGCGGCTGCGCGCCGACGACGCCGGCGGCCAGCGGGTCACCTGGTGCAACGCGGGCCACCCCGCGCCGCTCGTGGTGCGGGCCGGCGGCACGGTGGAGGTGCTCGCCGGGACGCCGGAGCCGCTGCTCGGGCTGAACCGTCCGGTGCGGCGGACCAGCCGGCACGCCCACCTGGCCACCGGGGACACCCTGCTGCTCTACACCGACGGCCTCATCGAGCGGCGGGACCGGTCCATCGACGAGGGGATGACCGAGCTGGTCGCCCGGCTGGGCGGTACGGACCGGCTGCCGCTGGGCGAGTTCTGCGACCTGCTGTTGACCGCCGCGCCCCACCGGGAGGACGACGTCGCGCTGCTGGCCGTCCGGGCGATCTGACCGCCCCACCGAGTCGGTCCGATCCGTCGACCCCGGTGGGACGTTCCGGCGGGCTACCCTGGGCCGGGTGAGCGCCCGTCCCCCGTACCCCCGCACCCGCCGTCTCCGGACGGCCCTGGCGGCCTCGTGCGCGACGCTGCTGCTGGCGACCGCCGGTTGCAGCCTCGGCGAGCCGGAGCCCGACCCGGCCGGTGAGCCGCCGACCTTCCCGACGCCGTCGGCGACGGCGAGCCCCGGCGGCGCCGGCCAGGAGGTCGTCACCACCGTGCTGGCCAAGGGCCTGCGGGTGCCGTGGGCGATCGCCTTCCTGCCCGACGGCGCCGCGCTGGTCACCGAGCGCGACAGCGGCCGGATCCTGCGGGTCGGCCCCGAGTCGGGGCCCGACGGGCTGAAGGTCACCCCGGTGCAGACCATCGCAGACGTGGCGGCGTCCGGCGAGGGCGGGCTGATGGGCATCGCCGTCTCGCCCGACTACCAGCGCGACAAGTCGGTCTTCGTCTACTACACGACCGAGCGGGACAACCGGATCGTCCGGCTGGAGCTGGGCGGCACGCCGGCCCCGATCCTCACCGGCATCCCCAAGGCCGGCATCCACAACGGTGGCGGCCTGGCCTTCGGCCCGGACGGCCTGCTCTACGCGAGCACCGGCGACGCCGGCGACCGGCCGCAGGCGCAGGACGTCAAGCGCCTCGGCGGCAAGATCCTGCGGATCACGAAGGACGGCAAGCCGGCGCCCGGCAACCCGTTCCCGAACTCCCCGGTGTGGTCGCTGGGCCACCGCAACGTCCAGGGCATCGCCTGGGACGCCGGCAAGCGGATGTACGCCGTGGAGTTCGGCCAGAACACCTGGGACGAGATCAACCAGGTCACCAAGGGGCGCAACTACGGGTGGCCGACGGTCGAGGGGCGCGGCGACGACAAGCGCTTCGTCAACCCCATCGCCCAGTGGCCGACGTCGGACGCGTCCTGCTCCGGGCTCACCGCCGTGGACCGGCTGCTCGTCACCGCGTGCCTGCGCGGCAAGCGACTCTGGCTGGTCGAGCTGACCGACACCGGCACCGTGCTCGGCCAGCCGCGCGAGCTGCTGACCGACCGCTTCGGGCGGCTGCGTGCCGTGGCCGCCGCTCCCGACGGCTCGATCTGGGTGAGCACCTCGAACCACGACGGGCGGGGCCAGCCGCAACCCGAGGACGACCGGCTGCTGCGGCTGGTCTTCGCGGGCGGCGGGGCCGGCCGGAGCTGACGCACCGGCTCATCCGGGTTTCCCAAGATCCTTCAGTGGGCAGGTCAGAATCTCACCATGGACGGCCAGGAGAACGAACAGCACGCGAACCGGGACGAGGACGCCCCGGCGACCGGTCCTGCCCCGCGCCCGCTCCGGCGGGGTGGCGCCGACCGGACCGGCCGGCGCGCCCTCCGCGCGACCGGGTGGACCCTGGCGGTCCTCGTCGTAGCCCTGGTCGGCGTGGTGATCGGCGTGCTCGCCGGTGGCCGCGTCAGCACGGACATCGGCCCGTTCCAGGCCGACCTCACGGTCGCGCCGGCGCTGGGCGGCGGCACCACCGTCGACATCCCGCCGCTGGGCGCACTGCTGCTCGACAGCCACGACGGGCCGACCCACCTGACGGTGGAGCTGGGCGCGCTGGACCAGAGCCGCACGGAGGCGCTGCTCGACGATCCGGCGAGCATCAACCGGGCCAGCCAGTCGGCCGTCGACGACGTCCGCGAGGGCGTGCTGCGCCTCGGCCTGCGGACGCTCGCCTCGGCGGTGCTGGTCACCCTGCTGCTGGCGCTGCTGCTCTTCCGCGACACCCGCCGGGCGGCCTGGGCGGGCGGGCTGGCGCTGGTGATCACCGCCAGCAGCCTCGGCACCGCCGCGGCCACCATCCGGCCGGAGTCGATCGAGGAGCCGCGCTACGAGGGGCTGCTGGTCAACGCCCCCGCGATCGTCGGTGACGCCCGACGGATCGCGAACGACTACACCCGGTACGCCGAGCAGCTCCAGCGCATCGTCGGCAACGTCAGCCAGCTCTACACCACCGTGTCGTCGCTGCCGGTCTACGAGCCCGCCCCCGGCACGACCCGCGTACTGCACGTCTCCGACATGCACCTCAACCCGACCGGCTGGCAGCTCATCCGCACCGTCGTCGAGCAGTTCGGCATCGACGTGGTGATCGACACCGGGGACATCACCGACTGGGGCTCCGAGCCGGAGGCCTCGTACGTCGGCTCGATCGGCCTGCTCAGGAAGCCGTACGTCTACATCCGGGGCAACCACGACTCGGGGCGGACCGCGGCGGCCGTGGCCCGCCAGCCGAACGCGATCGTGCTGAGCAACACGACCACCACGGTCGCGGGGCTGACCATCGCCGGCATCGGCGACCCGCGCTTCACCCCCGACAAGAACACCTCGCCGGCGGGCAGCGGTCTCACCCAGCAGACCGCGGACCAGCTCATCGGCGTCGGCGACCAGCTCGCGGCCACGGTAGGCAGCTCGCCGCGCCCGGTGAACATCGCGCTGGTGCACGACCCGGCCTCCGCCGGTCCCCTGTCGGGCGCGTGCCCGCTGGTGCTCGCCGGGCACACCCACGACCGGCAGGTCTCGAAGCTGCCCGAGGTGCCCGGGAAGGGACCCACCCAGCTGATGGTGCAGGGGTCCACGGGCGGTGCCGGCCTGCGCGGCCTGGAGGGCGAGAAGCCCACCCCGTTGTCGATGACGGTGCTCTACTTCGACAAGGACAAGCTGCTCCAGGCGTACGACGACATCACCGTCGGCGGCACGGGGCAGGCGCAGGTGAACCTGGAGCGGCACGTCGTGGAGGACCCGAAGGCCGGTGCTCCCGTCCCCGTCACCCCCACCCCGACCCGCTGACCGCCGCCGCGTCGACCCGGCACGCCCCGAACGCCGCGCGAGTGATCGCGCCCCGCCTGACCGCCGCGCCTCCGACTGCCCTGCCCTGCCCCTGATCGCCCGGCCTTGGTCCCCGAGTCGTCGCGCACGCCGAGGTGGCCGCGGTCGTGATGCTGGCCATCGACGGCATCGAGCGGTCGTTCTTGGCCGTCACCACGCCGCCGTCCGCCACCTGCGGCCGTCACCGCGCCGCCGTCCGTCACCTGCCGCCGTCACCTTCAGTAAGCGACCTCGTTCGGTGCCGACCACGCCCTCAGACGCTTTGCTCTGCAGCCATGGATGCACCAGTGACTGACAGCAACGATCCGCTGTCGGCATTCGCCGGGCGCGTTTTGCGCCGCAGCTGGTCAGAGGCATGGTGCATCCGTGGCTGCAGAGCAAAGGGCGCAAGCGGCACTGCCGCACCTCTCGCTCGCCGTCACACTCCGTCACGCAGGGCCTGAATTACTGTCGGTAATCAGCCCCGCGATCGTCGGCTGGCCCTGCTCCGGATGACCGTAGGAGGCCTTGACGCTGCTCGGCGATGGCTCGAGCGTCTCGCAGCACAAGGCTGGGGACCGGGTCCCGGCCGCCCTCCTGCACCCACGCCGCAGGCCCGCCCAGCCGCCGCCGTCCACCCGCAACCGCGCCCGCCCGCGCGGCGGGTGACGGGCCGCGACAGGCTCCTGCGGGTCAGCGCAGGGTCAGCGCAGGGACAGGGCCGCGAGGGCGGCGTTGACGATGCTGCCGGGCAGCAGATCGTGCAGGTCGTACAGCTCGTGGACGCTGCCGGACTGGCCGAACTCGTCCACGCCCAGCGGCACCGCCGGGGCGGCGAGCGCCGAGCCGAGCCAGGCCATGGCGTGCGAGGCGGCGTCGTGCACCGTCACCACCGGCACCCGGTCGGCGAACGCCGAACGCAGCGCGCCCGGCACGCTCGGCACGGTGGCCGTGCGTACGCCCTGGCGCAGGGTGCGCTGCCAGGCCCGGTAGAGCCGGTCCAGCGAGGTGACGTCGACGACGTGCGCGGCGATGCCCTCCTCGGCCAGTTCCGCCGCCGCGGCGAGCACCTCGGGCAGCACCGCGCCGGAGGCGGCGAGCTGCACCACCGGGGCGTCGGCCAGGTGCGGGTACGCCTCGTGGGCGTCCACCAGCCGGTACGCCCCGGCGACCGCCTGCCGGCGCAGCACCGCGTCGCCGAGCCGGGCCCGCGCCGCCTCGAAGGGCGCCTGGTCGATCGGGCGGGTGCTGAGCCGGAAGTAGTACGCCCCGTCCTCGGCCGGAGCGGCGGTCGCCGACGGGGCGGCCCCGCCGGCGATCTGGCCCAGCGCGTCGCAGAGCAGCCAGTCCAGGGTGGCCGCGTACGCGGGTTCGAGGAACGTCACCCCGGGCAGCTCCAGGCCCACCGAGGCGGTGATGGTCGACTGGTGGGCGCCGCCCTCCGGGGCGAGCGTGATGCCCGACGGGGTGCCGGCGACCACGAACCGGGAGCCGGAGTAGGTGCCGTAGAGGAACGCGTCCAGGCCGCGCAGCACGAACGGGTCGTAGACCGTGCCGACCGGCAGCAGCGGTTGCGCCGACAGGTCCCACGACAGGCCGAGCTGCCCGAGCAGCAGGAACAGGTTCATCTCCGAGATGCCCAGCTCGATGTGCTGCCCGGCGGGGCTCTCCGTCCAGCGCAGCATCCGGTCCTCGGTCCAGGAGCGCTGCTCGGTCGGGGCGAAGACGCCGGTCTTGTTGATGAACCCGGCCAGGTTGGTGGAGGTCGCCACGTCCGGCGCGGTGGTCACCAGGTAGCGGCCCACCTCCGGGTTGCGGGCCAGCTCGACCAGCACCCGGCCGAAGACCTCCTGCGTCGAGATCGGCTTGTTCGCGCGTACCCGCGTCGTTTCCGGGACGGTGACGCCCAGCGCCCGCTCGCGGGGCGCGCGGGACAGCGCCTCCCGGCGCGCGCCGGCCCGGATGCCGGCCTCCGACGCCGGGTCCAGGCGGTCCCACTCGGTCTCGCGCGTCAGCCCGTGCGCGGCGCGCAGCGCGTCGACCTGCTCGGCGGTGAGCAGCGCCGAGTGGTTGCGCGGATTGCCGGCGATCGGCAGACCCCAACCCTTCACGGTGTACGCGAAGACCACGCTGGGCCGGTCGGTGACCGCGTCGCACTGGGCGTACGCGTCGAGCATCGCCGCCATGTCGTGCCCGCCCAGGTCGGTGACGAGCGGCCCCAGCTCGTCGTCGCCGACGTCGGCGATGAACGCCTCGATGCCGTCGGGTGCGCCGTCGAGGAACTGCTTGCGCAGCGCCGCACCGGTGAGCCCGAACAGCGACTGGTACTGCTCGTTGGGCATCGCGTCGATCCAGTCGCGCAGCGCCTCGCCGCCCGGCCGGGCGTACGCCTCGGCGAGCCGACGGCCGTACTTGACCTCCACCACGTGCCAGCCGGCAGCCTCGAACTGGCCCCGCCACTGGTTGATCCGCACCCCGGGCACCACCCGGTCCAGCGACTGCCGGTTGAAGTCGACCAGCCACGTCACGTTGCCCAGGCCGGTGGTGGCCGGGTCGGCGACGGCCTCCCAGATGTTGCCCTCGTCCAGCTCGGCGTCGCCGATCAGCGCGACGAACCGGGAGTGCGGGCGGGCGCCGAAGTGCGCGTCGACGTAGCGCCGGGTCGCGGCGGCGAAGAGCGGCGCCGCCGCGCCGAGCCCGACGGAGCCGGTGGAGAAGTCGACCTCGTCCGGGTCCTTGGTCCGCGACGGGTACGACTGGAGCCCGCCCCGGGCGCGCAGCCTCGTCAGGTAGGAGCGGTCGAGGTTGCCCAGCAGGTACTGGATGGCGTGGAAGACCGGCGAGGCGTGCGGCTTGACCGCCACCCGGTCCTCGGCGTCCAGGTGCGCGAACCACAGCGCCGTCATGGCGGTGACCAGCGAGGCGCTGGACGCCTGGTGCCCGCCGACCTTCACCCCGTCGCCGGTGTCCCGGTCGTGGTTGGCCGCGTCCACGATCCGGGTCGCGAGCCAGAGCACCCGCTGCTGGATCTCGTCGAGGACGTCGAGGTCGGTACGGTTCACGGTCGACTCCAGGGGTCCGGCAGTCACCGTTGACGGCCGGTCGGGGGCGGGCGGGCTGCGCGGCGTGCACAGCCGCCGCGCACGACGGACGCACGCGGCGGCTCAGGTGTAGGGAAGGGCACCTTCCTATACGGAAAACGTCAGGAAGGTGCCCTTCCTTTCAGGTCAGGCGGAGAGGCGCTCCAGGATCAGCTCGCGGACGGTCTTGGCGTCGGCCTGGCCACGGGTGGTCTTCATGACCGCGCCGACCAGGGCTCCCGCCGCGGCGACCTTGCCGCTGCGGATCTTGTCGGCGATGTCGGGGTTGGCGGCGATCGCCTCGTCCACGGCGGCGGTGAGCGCGCCCGTGTCGGAGACGACCTCCAGGCCCCGGTTGGTCATGATCTGCGTCGGCGAGCCCTCGCCGGCCACCACGCCCTCCAGCACGGTACGGGCCAGCTTGTCGTTGAGCTTGCCGGCGTCGACCAGGCCCTGGAGCTCGGCGACCTGCGCCGGGGTGGCCCCGATGTCGGCCAGCTCCACGCCGGTCTCGTTGGCCCGCCGGGACAGCTCGCCCAGCCACCACTTGCGGGCGGCGGCCGGGGTGGCGCCCGCGGCGACCGTGGCCTCGATCAGCTCGACGGCACCGGCGTTGAGCACCGACTGCATGTCCGCGTCGGAGAGGCCCCACTGCTCCTGGAGCCGCCGGCGGTGCAGCCGGGGCAGCTCGGGCAGGGCGGCCTTCAGCTCGGCGACCCATGCGGTGTCCGGCGCCAGCGGCACCAGGTCGGGCTCCGGGAAGTACCGGTAGTCGGTCGCGGTCTCCTTGGACCGGCCCGGCGTGGTGTCGCCGGTGTCCTCGTGGAAGTGCCGGGTCTCCTGGGTGATCCGGCCGCCCGCGTCGAGCACGGACGCCTGCCGGATGATCTCCGAGCGGACCGCCCGCTCGACCGACCGCAGCGAGTTGACGTTCTTGGTCTCCGTGCGGGTGCCCCACTCCTCGCCGGGCAGGTTGAGGGAGGTGTTCACGTCGCAGCGCAGCGACCCCTCCTCCATCCGCACGTCGGAGACGCCCAGCGAGCGGAGCACGTCGCGCAGCTCGGTGACGTACGCGCGGGCCACCTCGGGGGCGAGCGCGCCGGTGCCGGGGACCGGCTTGGTGACGATCTCCACCAGCGGGATGCCGGCCCGGTTGTAGTCGACCAGCGACTCGGTGGCGCCGTGGATGCGACCGGTGGCGCCGCCGACGTGCAGCGTCTTGCCGGTGTCCTCCTCCAGGTGCACCCGCTCGATGCCGATGCGCACCAGCTCGCCGTTGACCTCGACGTCCAGGTAGCCCTCGAAGCACAGCGGCTCGTCGTACTGGCTGATCTGGAAGTCCTTCGGCATGTCCGGGTAGAAGTAGTTCTTCCGGGCGAAGCGGCACCACTCGGCGATCGAGCAGTTCAGCGCCAGGCCGATCCGGATCGTCGCCTCGATGGCGGCCCGGTTGGCGACCGGCAGGGAGCCGGGCAGGCCCAGGCAGACCGGGCAGACCCGGGTGTTCGGCTCGCCACCGAAGTCGGTCGGGCAGCCGCAGAACATCTTGGTGTTCGTGCCCAGCTCGACGTGGGTCTCCAGGCCGATCACCGGTTCGTAGCGCGCGACGACCTCGTCGTACGCGGGCAGTGTCGTCGTCATCTGAGCTCCTGCCTCACAGTGCCGGTGGGGTGAAGGTGCCGACGGCGCTCTCCAGCGCGGCGGCGACCCGGTACATGCGGTCGTCGGCCATCGTCGGGGCCATGATCTGGAAGCCGACCGGCAGCCCGTCGGAGAGCCCGCACGGCACCGAGATGCCCGGCCCGCCGTACAGGTTCGTCGGGATCGTGAACAGGTCGGCCAGGTACATCTGGTACGGGTCGGCGGTGCGCGCCCCGAGCGGGAACGCCACGAACGGGGTGGTCGGCGAGATCAGCGCGTCGACCCGCTCGAACGCCGCGGTGAAGTCCCGCGTGATGAGGGTGCGGACCTTCTGCGCCTGCCCGTAGTAGGCGTCGTAGTAGCCCGACGAGAGCGCGTACGTGCCGATCATGATGCGGCGCTTGACCTCGGCGCCGAAGCCGGCCTCCCGGGTCAGCGACATGACCTCCTCCAGCGACCGGTTGCCGTCGTCGCCGACCCGCAGGCCGAAGCGGACGCCGTCGAACCGGGCCAGGTTGGAGGAGGCCTCGCTCGGGGCGATCAGGTAGTACGCCGGCAGCGCGTAGCGGAAGTGGGGGCAGGACACCTCGACGATCTCGGCGCCCAGCTTGGCCAGCGCGTCGACCGACTCGCGGAACGCCGCCAGCACGCCCGGCTCGGCGCCCTCGGCGGCGAACTCGGTGACGATGCCGAGCTTCACGCCCGTCAGGTCGCCGGTCGCGCCGAGCCTGGCGGCGGCCACCACGTCCGGCACGGGCTGCGGGATCGAGGTGGAGTCGCGCGGGTCGTGCCCGCCGATCACCTCGTGCAGCAGCGCGGCGTCCAGCACCGTACGGGCGCAGGGGCCGGGGGTGTCCAGGGAGGACGAGAACGCCACCAGGCCGTAGCGGGAGGTGCCGCCGTAGGTGGGCTTCGCGCCGACGGTGCCGGTGACCGCGCCAGGCTGGCGGATCGAGCCGCCGGTGTCGGAGCCGATCGCCAGCGGCGCCTCGTACGCGGCCAGCGCCGCGGAGCTGCCGCCGCCCGAGCCGCCCGGGATGCGGCTCAGGTCCCACGGGTTGTGCGTCGGCCCGTACGCCGAGTATTCCGTGGAGGAGCCCATCGCGAACTCGTCCATGTTGGTCTTGCCGAGCATCACCGTGCCGGCGGCGCGCAGCCGCTGCACGATCGTCGAGTCGTACGGCGGGCGCCAGCCCTCCAGGATCTTCGACCCGACGGTGGTCGGCACGCCCTTGGTGGTCAGCACGTCCTTGACGGCGACCGGCACGCCGGCCAGCGGGCCCAGCTCCTCGCCGGCGGCGCGGCGGGCGTCGACCTCGGCGGCGGCGGCGAGCGCGCCCTCGGAGTCGACGTGCAGGAACGCGTTCACCCGGTCGTCGACGGCGGCGATCCGGTCCAGGTGCGCCCGGGTCACCTCGACGGCGGAGGCCTCACCGGCGGCGACGAGCCCGGCGATCTCCGTCGCGGTCAGTCTGATCAGATCGCTCATGACGCCACATCCTCGTCCAGGATCCGCGGTACGCGGAACCGCTGCTCCTCGGCGTCGGGCGCACCCGACAGCGCCTCCTGCGGGGTCAACCCGGGCACCACGACGTCGTCGCGCAGGACGTTGGTCAGCGGCACCGAGTGCGACGTCGGCGGGATGTCCGCCGCGGTGACCTCGCCGACCTGCGCGACCGCCTGGAGGATCACGTCGAGCTGGCCGGCGAAGGTGTCCAGCTCCTCCTCCGAGACGGCTAGCCGCGACAGTCGCGCCAGGTGCGCGACCTCCTCGCGGGAGATGGCGGCCATCGGTGCCCCCTTCGTGACGGTGCTGCGGGTCGGACCGGGTGTCGGCCGCGCGGCCGAGATGCGTGACGCGCGGTGACCGGAGCGAGTCTATTGTTCCGCCCCGACGGCGCGTCCCCGACTCCCCCTCCGGCGCGGCGGGGCGCCGTGTGCCGACGGCCGCGCCGGGCGGGGAGGGTGACTCAGCGGGCGTGCCGACGGCCGCGCCGCGCGGGGCGGC
>NZ_WAAS01000185.1:0-12951 GCF_008806585.1 Micromonospora sp. AMSO12t | reverse complement strand
TCGCGGGCGGCCCGGGCGGGAGCCGACGGGACGGGTGACCGGCCAGCGGCGGCGCGGCCGGTGCCGGGGCGGCGGCTCCGCGCCGTCCGGCTGGCGCGCGGTGTCATCGGTGGACATGTAACCCCCCGCTCCCGGCGCGGGTGCGCCGTCGCCGTGCTCAACGAGCGCCGGCCCTCCGGCGTCGCTGCCGCGCCGCCGTCACATGCCCCGGCGCGGCAGCGGCAGGTGCCCGGGGAGCAGGTCGGAGGTGACCCTGACGCCGGTCGCCCGCAGGGCCTCGATCAGCGCGTTCTGCACCAGGTAGGAGTCGGGCAGTTGCCAGCGGGCCTGTTCGGGCGCGACCGCCCACCGGACGGTGCCCTCCGGCAGCCGGGTCGGTGGGGCCGGGATCCAGGAGCCGGGGCCGTGCCGGACCACGTGGAAGCAGTGGTCCAACTCGGGGCGGAGCGGGTCGCCGGGGCGGACCAGGAACATCCAGCGGCCGGTCGGCGTCACCAGCACCGGCCCGCGTACGCCGACGCCGGCCGGGTGCGTCCGGACCGCGTCCAGCACGTGCCGGCCGAGGTGCGTGGGGACCTCCAGCACGTCGAACGCCCGCCCGGTGGGCAGCAGCACCCCGTGCGGCCGGGTGCGCCACCAGGTCGCGACCCGGGCCGGGTCGGCGCTCGCCGCGTGCTCCCAGTTCTCCAGGGCGGGGTGGCAGCCGACCGTCGGACAGCCGGCCCGCCCGCAGACGAAGCGGCTGCGGGCGAGGCAGGCGCCGGGGGTGACGTCCCAGCCGTGCAGGGCGTACCGCACGGCCACCCGGCGCAGCCGCACCCGTTCCAACGGGGACAGTTGAACGACGCGCGGCGCGACATTCCCCCACATGTGCCATCTCCCCTCGCCGGACCCGGCCGGTGCCCAGGTCGCATGTCGAGCACCGTCACTGCCGTAACCCGCGATCGTTGAGCTGACGAACGGCTCGTGCAACTTGCACGAAAACTACGAGAACTGGCTGTATGGCTGACGCACACGCTGTGCGACCAGCGAAAACCTGAGATGTACGGATCGATCGCCGCACCCGGCAGGACCGGCCGGCACGCCCGCTCGAGCAGGCACAGGGGAAGGAACGGGTGGATGGACGAGTTACCCATCGGGCGGCGGGTGGCCTACTGGCGGGGGCGGCGCAAGATGTCGCAGCAGGTCTTCGCCGACCGGCTGGGCAAGTCGAAGAGCTGGGTGGACAAGGTCGAGCGCGGGGTGCGCCGGCTGGACAAGTTCTCCGTCCTCTACGAGATCGCCGACATCCTCCAGGTCGACGTGCAGCTGCTGCTCGGCAAGGACCCGGAGCGGCGTACGGACGCGCTGAACTGCATCGACCAGGTGGAGGTGCAGGAGATCCGGGCGGCCCTGGAGCGGTACGACTCGATGAGCGCGTACTTCGACGCCGCGCCGTGCCCGCCGCCCCTGGGCGACATGCGCAAGGCCGTCAACCACGCCTGGCTCACCTACCAGTACGGCCGCTACGGGATGCTCACCCGGGCGCTGCCGAAGCTGCTGCGCGACGCCCAGGCCGCCGACGCCGGCCACGGCGGCGACCAGGCGGTCGAGGCGGCCCACCTGCTCGGGCAGGTCTACCAGATCGCCTCGTCGGTGCTGCGTAAGCTGGGCGAGTGCGACCTGGCCTGGCTGGCCGCCGACCGCTCGATGGCGGTGGCCCAGCGCGCCGACGACCCGCTGCTGGCCGGCATCGCCACCACCCGGGTCTGCAACGCGCTGGTGGCGATGGGCCGGCCCCGGCCCGCGCTCGAACTCAACGTCACCATCGCCAACCGGCTCGCCCCCGGCTGCGGCAACGCCGCCGACCCGGCCCTGCTCTCGGTCTACGGGATGCTGCTGCTCCAGGGGGCGATGGCCGCCGCCCGGATCGGCGACTCCGCCACGGTCGGCGACCTGATCAACGGCGCGCACGAGGCGGCCGTCCTGTTGGGCGGCGACCACAACCACTACTGGACCTCGTTCGGACCGACCAACGTGGAGCTGCACCGGGCGGCGGCGGCGGTCGAGCTCGGCGACGGGGGCCGGGCGGTCGAGGTGCACCAGCAACGCATCCAGGAGCCGGCCTTCGGCGCCCTGCTGCCGGAACGCCGGGCCCACCACCTGCTCGACATCGCCCGGGGCTTCGCCCAGATCGGCGACGTGGCCAACGCCGGCGAGATGCTGCTGCGCGGCGACCGCCTCGCCCCGTCGGAGATCCGCTGCCGGCCGATCGCCCACGAGGTGATGTCGGACATCCTGCGTCGCACACGTGGTGCGCCGCCTTCTCCGATTGCGGAGTTGGCTGAGCACATGGGAGTTGGGGTATGAGCGCGGAGCCGGCCTGATGACCGGCCCGCACCCGAGCAGCGAGCGCCGCGAGGTGCTCTACGTCATCGCCTGCGGTTCGCCGCTGGCCCGCCACGTCGGCCGGCTCGTCGAGCTGGCCCACCAGGACGGTTGGGACGTCTGCGTGGTCACCACGCCGGACGGCGCCAAGTTCGTCGACCGGGCCGCGCTGGCCCGGCAGACAGGCCATCCGGTCCGCACCCACTACAAGAATCCGGGCGATCTCGACGTGCTGCCGCAGGCCGACGCGATGATCGTCTGCCCGGCGACGGTCAACACCGTCAACAAGTGGGCGGCCGGCATCACCGACACACTGGCCCTCGGTCTGCTGGTGGAGGCGCAGGGCCTGGGCGTGCCGGTGGTGGCGGTGCCGTACACGAACGCGGCGATGGCGGCCCACCCGGCCTTCCGGGCGGGCATCGCCCGGCTCGCGGAGTGGGGGGTCACGGTGCTCTTCGGCGATGACGTCTTCCCGTTGCACCCGCCGGGCACCGGCGAGCGGCACGTGCACGCCTTCCCGTGGGCCCTGGGTCTGGCCGCCGTACGGGACCGGCTCTGCCCCGTCGCCTGACGCGTGCCGACGGGTCCCCGGCTGACTTGTGGCGTCCGCCGGGGACCCTTCGGCACCGGGGGAGCGCTGGGACACGCCGCCGCGTCGGTGGGTGAGGGCCCCGGCCACGGCTCGCGCCGGTAAGCTGGCCCGCCGTGAGCACCAACGCAGTCCCGCCGACCGTCGCCGACGTGGTCGCCGAGCTGGAGCGGCGCTATCCGCCGGCCTGGGCCGAGGACTGGGACCGGGTCGGGCTGGTGCTCGGCGAGCCCTGCGCCCCGGTGCGCCGGGTCCTCTGCGTCGTCGACGTGGTGCCGGAGACGGTCGCCGAGGCGCTCGACGCCGGCGTCGACATGATCGTCGCCCACCATCCGCTGCTGCTGCGCGGCGTCTCCTCGGTGGCGCCCACGACCTTCAAGGGCCGGATCGTCCACCGGCTGATCAAGTCCGACGTGGCGTTGTACGTCGCGCACACCAACGCCGACGTGGCCGCCCCGGGGGTCTCCGACGCCCTCGCCGCCCGGTTCGGGCTGACCGGGCTGCGCCCGCTGCACCGGCCCGCACCCGGCTCGCCCGCGCACGGCGACGGCCGGGGGATCGGCCGGATCGGCGAGCTGCCGGAGCCGATGACGCTGGCGGAGCTGACCCGGCACGCCGCCGCCGTGCTGCCCGCCACCGCCTGGGGAGTTCGCGCCGCCGGGGATCCCGGGCGTATGGTTCGTACCCTCGCGGTCAGCGGCGGCGCGGGGGACGGCTTCCTCGCCGACGCGACCGCGGCCGGGGTGGACGCGTTCCTCACCGCCGACCTGCGCCACCACCCGGCCGGCGAGCACCTGGCCGCCGACGGCCCGGCCCTGCTCGACGCCGCCCACTGGGCGACGGAACGACCGTGGCTGGACGACCTGGCCGTCCTCCTGCGGGAGGCGACGGGTGTCGAGACGCTGGTGTCCGACCTGGCCACCGACCCGTGGACCGTACACGCCGCCCCACCCGCGGTGGACGACAAGGAGCCCAGAACGTGAAGGCTGACCCCCAGGTCCAGCGCCGCCTGCTCGACCTCCAGGCGATCGACACCACCCTCGCCCAGCTCGCCCACCGGCGGCGTTCGCTGCCCGAGCGGGCCGAACTGGACGCGCTGGCCCGGGAGCTGTCCGCGCTGGAGGACGAGCGGGTCCGCGCCCAGGTCGCGGTTGACGACCTGGACCGGGACATCGCCCGCATGGAGAAGGACGTCGACCAGGTGCGGGCCCGCAAGTCCAAGAACGAGGCCCGGCTCGCCGCCGGCACCGGCCCGGCCCGGGAGCTGGAGGCCCTGCAGCACGAGCTGGTCTCGCTCAACCGGCGTCAGGGCGACCTGGAGGACGCCGAGCTGGAGCTGATGGAGCAGCGGGAGACGGCCCAGGGCGTGCTGGACGGCGTCGAGCAGCGGCTCGCCGAGGTGCGGGAGAAGCGCGACGACGCCGAGCGGCGCCGCGACGAGAGCCTGGCGGAGATCGCCAAGGAGGAGGAGTTCAAGCGCGGCGCCCGCCAGCCGCTGGCGGGCGACCTCCCGGCCGACCTGGTGCAGCTCTACGACAAGATCCGCGAGGACACCGGGCTCGGCGCGGCGCTGCTGACCGCCGGCCGGTGCGGCGGCTGCCGTCTGACGCTCTCCGGCGCCGACGTGGCCCGGATCCGCAAGACCGACCCGGACGAGGTCGTCCGCTGCGAGGACTGCCGACGGATCATGGTCCGTACCAACGAGTCCGGCCTGTAGTCCCGTGGCGCCGCGCGTGGTCGTCGTCGAGGCCGACGGCGGATCCCGGGGCAACCCCGGCCCGGCCGGCTACGGCGCGGTGGTCCGCGACGCGGACACCGGTGAGGTGCTGGCCGAGCGGGGCGAGTCGATCGGCGTCGCCACCAACAACGTCGCCGAGTACCGGGGGCTGATCGCCGGGCTGGAGGCCGCCGCCGAGCTGGGTGCCGCCGAGGTCGAGGCCAGGATGGACTCGAAGCTGGTGGTCGAGCAGATGTGCGGCCGCTGGCAGATCAAGCACCCCGGGCTGCGCCCGCTCGCCGCGCAGGCCGCCGGGCTGGTCAACCGCTTCGCCGCCGTGCGGTTCCACTGGATTCCCAGGGAACGCAACCGGCACGCCGACGCCCTCGCCAACGCCGCCATGGACGCTGCCGCCGGCAAGGCGCCGGCCCGGCCCGCCGTCGCGCCGCCGCGCGTCGTGGAGCCGCCGCGCGAGGTCGCCGGTCCCGACTCGCCGGCCCGCGCGAAAGCCCGGGAGGTGGCCGCCCGCGCCGCGTCGGCGACGAGCACCGGCACCGACCCGGCCACCGCGCCCGCCTCCTGGGAGCCGCGGCCGAGCTTCACCGCCACCCGGCTCGTCCTCGTCCGGCACGGCGAGACGGCCTTCACCGAACAGCGCCGCTACTCGGGCCGCGGCGACGTGCCGCTCTCCGAGCGCGGCCGGGCCCAGGTCCGGGCCACGGCCGCCCGGGTGGCCGAGCTGGCCCCGACCGTCGCGGCCGTGGTCAGCTCGCCCCTGTCCCGGTGTACGGCGACCGCCGAGGCGATCGCCGGGGCACTCGGCGGCGTGCCGGTGCGCCGCGAGGACGACCTGATCGAGTGCGACTTCGGGGCCTGGGAGGGGCGCACCTTCGCCGAGGTCCGCCAGGAGTGGCCGGGCGAGATGGACGCCTGGCTGGCCTCGACCCGGGTGGCCCCGCCGGGCGGCGAGTCGTTCGTCGACGTCGCCGAGCGCTGCCGCCGCGTGGTCGACGGGCTGTGCCGGGCGTACCCGGGGGAGACCGTGGTGGTGGTCTCGCACGTCTCGCCGATCAAGCTGGTGCTGCGCGACGCCCTCGCGGCCGGCGACGGCTTCCTGCACCGGCTGTTCCTGGACGCGGCCGGCATCTCGGTGCTCGACACGTGGCCGGACGGCGGGGTCGCCGTCCGTACGGTCAACGACACCGCGCACCTCGCCGGGATCTGAGCCGGGCGGCCGGCCGTCCGGCCGCCCGGGGTCGCCGTTCGGCGCACGCCGTCCGCCGTTCGGCGCAGCAACCTCCTCCCGTAGAACGTGACCCGGGTCACAGGGTCGTAGCCTCCGGCCGTCATCTGTGTCGATCTACGACTCGCGGAGGTTTGTCGCAATGGCCGCACCCGAACCGGAGGCGCCGACCGCGGCGCGCTCCAGGGCGAAGGACCACAGCCCCTGGAACTGGTTGCTCTTCATCCCCATCGTGGTGCCCCTGATCCCGGTCTTCTTCAACGCCGACTCGCCCCGGTTCCTCGGCTTCCCGCGCTTCTACTGGCTCCAGCTCGTCTACATCCTGCTCGGCGTGGCCACCACCACGCTGGTGTACCAGATGACGAAGAAGCGGGCCGGCGCGCCGTCGGACGGGCCGGGCGACACGGCTGCGGGTGATCGCTGATGTGGCGCGACCACCTCACCGAGATCATCGTCTTCTCGGTGCTCTTCCTGCTGGTCAGCGGGATGGGATTCGTGGCGGCCCGGTGGCGGGCCCCGAAGGACATGGCCCACCTCGACGAGTGGGGGCTGGGCGGGCGCAACTTCGGCGGCTGGATCACCTGGTTCCTGGTCGGCGGTGACCTGTACACCGCGTACACCTTCGTGGCGGTGCCGGCGCTGATGTTCGGTGCCGGCGCGGCCGGCTTCTTCGCCGTCCCGTACACCATCGTCATCTACCCGCTGGTGTTCCTGGTGCTGTGCCGGCTCTGGTCGGTCTCGCACCGGCACGGCTTCGTCACCCCCGCGGACTTCGTCCGCAAGCGGTTCGACTCGCCGGTGCTGGCGCTGCTGATCGCGATCACCGGCATCGTGGCGACGATGCCGTACATCGCGCTGCAACTGGTCGGCATCGAGGCGGTGCTGAAGACCATGGGGGTGACCGGCGACAGCGCCCTGGCCCGGCACCTGCCGATCATCATCGCGTTCGCGATCCTGGCCGCGTACACCTACCAGTCGGGGCTGCGCGCGCCGGCGCTGATCGCGTTCGTCAAGGACACGCTGATCTACATCGTGATCCTGGTGGCGGTGCTCTACCTGCCGTACAAGCTGGGCGGCTGGGGCGAGATCTTCGACGCCGCCGACGCGAAGTTCGACGCGTCGCCGAACCCCAACGACGGGGTGCTGCTCAACGCCAACAACCAGCTCCAGTACGTCACGCTGGCGTTCGGCTCGGCGCTGGCGCTGTTCCTCTACCCGCACAGCATCACCGGCGTGCTGGCCAGCCGGAACCGCGACGTGATCAAGCGGAACATGTCGGCGCTGCCCGCGTACAGCCTGCTGCTCGGCCTGATCGCGCTGCTCGGCTTCATGGCCATCGCGGCCGGGGTGAAGCCGCTGCCCGGGTCGAAGGAGGGCACCGTGGACAGCAACACGGTGGTGCCGGTCCTGTTCGACCAGCAGTTCCCCGACTGGTTCGCCGGCGTCGCGTACGCGGCCATCGGCATCGGCGCGCTGGTGCCGGCGGCGATCATGTCGATCGCGGCGGCGAACCTGTTCACCCGCAACATCTACAAGGAGTACCTGAAGCGGGACGCCAGCCCCGCGCAGGAGGCGAACGTCTCCAAGATCACCTCGCTGGTGGTCAAGGTCGGCGCGGTGGCGTGCATCGTCTTCCTCGACCCGCAGTTCTCCATCGACCTCCAGCTCATCGGCGGCGTGATCATCCTCCAGACGCTGCCGGCGGTGGCCCTCGGCCTCTACACCCGCTGGTTCCACCGGGGGGCGCTGATCGGCGGCTGGATCGCGGGCATGGGACTGGGCATGTGGATGCTCTACCAGATCCCGAACGCCGCGACCGGCCGCAAGCACTTCGGCGGCTCGGCGTTCCCGCTGGCCGACTTCGGCTTCGACACCCCGAAGACGATCTACGTCGGGATCGTGGCGGTGCTGGTCAACCTCGGGGTCGCGGCGCTGCTCACGGTGGTGCTGCGGGCGGCGAAGGTGCGCGACGGCGGCGACGGCACCACGTCGGACGACTACTTCGCCGACGAGGGCGACCCGCGCGTCGTACCCGGCCCGCGCCGGGACGCCGACGCCGCCCCGGAACCGGTCGCCTGAGCGTCTCCCGGACCGCGTCGCCCCCGGCCCCCTGCGGCCGGGGGCGACGCGGCGGGAGTGGACGCCCTTCGTACGCTGACGACCATGACGAGACGCGCGCTGGTGGCCGTCCTCGGCGGCTCCGCCGCGCTGCTGCTGGTGGTCGTCGGGTGTGTGGGGGCCGTGATCCGGGTCGTCAGCAACGACCCGGGCGACACCCCCGAGTGCCGGGAGTCCGTGCGCGCCGAGGAGGCGAAGGTGCGCACCAACCGGTGGGACCCGCCCCAGGAGCTGCCGGACCTCGGCGACTACCTGGAGATCCACTGGCAGGTCCATTCCCTCTCGGGCGAGCCGTGCGGCCGCGCGCCGGGTCCGGTGGACTGGGCCTACCAGGGCGTGGTCCGGCTGCGTCCGGAGGACGCGCGGACGCTGGCGCAGCGGTACGACTTCGTGCCGTACGCGCCCGCCGCCAAGGCTCCCCACTCCGGCAGCCCGGCGGACGCCTGGCCCGCTCTCGCGCCGTTCCTGCCGGCCGCGCCCCGCTGGCTGCACAGCCGGGCGTACGACGAGGCGACCCCGTCCACGCGGTGGCGGACCGCCTTCCTGGACGTCGAGCACCGGACGTTCTTCTTCACGCTCAACGACCACTAGGCCGTATTCCAGAGGCGGGCTACGCCGGCTCGACGGGCAGCCAGAGCTCGCGGGTCGCGGTGCTGAGGTCGTCCGTCGGCTCGGGCACCGCGACGATCTCCGGGCCCGGCCGCAGTTGCCACGGGTTGAAGGGAAACCACTCGGCTGCGGCCGCGGCCCAGATCTTCTGCAGGGTCTGCGGCTGCGGCCCCACGGCCCGGATGACCACCCAGCGGCCCGCCGGGACCTCGATGACCTCGAGATCGCCCCGGACCGGCGTGCCCGGGGACACGGCGACCCCGTGCAGGTAGGTCAGCTCGCTGCCTTCGTCGTAGTCCGCGTCGAGGTCATCGAAGACCGCGAGCAGGCCGCCCGGCTCAGTGTCGCCGAGTGCCTTCAAGCGCAGGTGCTCCTCTGCCGGCAGCGCGGCGATGTGCTGCTGGATGTGCGGGTTGATGCCTCGGTGGATCAGTGGAACCCGGACAGCGTGCCCCACGAGCCAAAACGCGGGATGGTCGACGATGCGGGTTTCCATGCGTTCGCTCCCTTCGGCAGTTGGGCGGAACCTCAAGCTGTAGTGCTGTGCGACAGTGCCTCCGTATCGTGACCGGCTCTGTTGCGGCACACCCGACAGAGGCGGAGCGGAAAGTGTCGGGTGATCGGGATCGGTGCCGCCACACGATGGGGGCATGGACGACACGACACTGGTATCCCGGTTCCTTCGCGACGGCTTCGTGAAGTTGGCGGGCGCCGTCGCACCGCGCGTGGCCGCGGACTGCGCGCGGCTGCTGTGGCGGGAGACGGGCTGCGACCCGGACGACCCAGCCACCTGGACGCAGCCCGTGCACTGGGTGCCCGGCATGGCGCAGGGGCCGTTCGCCGCCGCACCCAATTCACCGTTCCTCCATCACGCGTACGACCTGCTCGTCGGCGCGGGACGCTGGGAGCCGCGTTACTCGCTGGGCACGTTCCCGTTGCGCTTCCCGCACAAGGACGAGCCGAACGACGCGGGCTGGCACATCGAGGGCAGCTATCTGCCTGAGGGTGCGAGCTGGTACTTCACGAACGTTCGCTCCCGGGGCCGGGCGCTGCTGATGCTGTTCCTGTTCAGCGAGATCGGTGCGGAGGACGCCCCGACACGGATCCGGGTCGGCTCACACCTCGACGTGCCGAAGGTGCTGGAGAAGTACGGGGAGGACGGGGCGAGCGGGCTGGACCTCGCGCCCGAGCTGGTGGCGGCGTCCGACCACCGGCCACTCGCCCTGGCCACCGGGTCTCCTGGCGATGTATTCCTGTGCCATCCTTTCCTGGTGCACGCGGCGCAACCGCACCACGGGACGCGGCCGCGCTTCATGGCCCAGCCGCCGCTGGTGCCGGCCGCGCCGTTCGAACTGGAACGGGCCGACGGTGCGTACTCGCCCGTGGAGATCGCGATTCGCCGAGGACTCGGGCAGGACACCCCCGTTCCTGATGTACGGGGAAGGCGGGGACAACGGTGAGGGTGCGGGTGAGTGGCCGCAATGCACGATTCCAGCAGTGGGAGGCACTGCTCCGCAATCGAACCAAGCGGCAGCGTCGCGGCGAGTTCCTCGTGCAGGGCGTGCGCCCGATCACCATGGCCATCGAACACGGCTGGCAGGTTCGAGAGCTGCTCTACGACGCCGACGTCCAGCTCTCCGGCTGGGCACGCAAGGCCCTGGACACCGTCCGGGCCGAGAGGTTCGCCGTCTCCCGTGAACTGATGCACATGCTGGGCGGCAAGGCGGACACGGTTCCGGAGCTGCTGGCCGTGGTCGCGCTGCCGCAGGACGACCTGCGCCGCATCCCGGCCGGGCCGACCATGCTCACCGTCGTGTTCGACCGGCCCACCAGCCCTGGCAACATCGGGACGCTCATCCGGTCCGCAGACGCCTTCGGCGCGTCCGGCGTCATCGTCACCGGCCATGCCGCCGATGTGTACGACCCGAAGGCGGTGCGGGCGAGCACCGGCTCGCTGTTCGCGCTGCCCGTGGTCCGGGCGCCCTCACACCAGGCGGTGCTCTCCTGGGTCGCCGACGTGCGCGCCGACGGCGTCGACATCGGCATCGTGGGTGCCGATGAGCACGGCGCACTGGATGCCGCCGAGTACGACTTCACGCAACCCGCGCTGACCCTGATCGGCAACGAGACCACCGGTCTCAGCGTCGGCTGGCGTGAGGCCTGCGACCAGCTCGTCCGGGTCCCGATGTCCGGGGCCGCCAGCTCCCTGAACGCGGCGGTCGCCGCGACCGTCGTGCTCTACGAATCGGCACGCCAGCGCAGCGCTGCCGCCCGCCGGTAGCGCGCTGATCACACTGGTGGGCTGATCACCCTGGGCCGCGTTTCGAAGTGGGTGCGATGGTGGGCATGGCCTACAGCTCGCGGGCCAACCGTGAGTACCTGCGCCGCCGAGGGATCAAGGCGACCATCCCGATCAAGGCCGGTCAGGCGGCCCCCGCTTCACGCTCCACGACCACTAGCCGCTCGGGTGCCCCAGGCCGGCCACGTGTCGCCGAGGCTCAGCGCAGCGCGCGCCAGAGCAGGTAGAGCCCGATCGCCGTGCCGAAGACCACGATCAGCACCTTGAGCACCACCGGCGGCAGCCGGCGCACCAGCCGCGCGCCGGCGTACCCGCCGACCAGCGTCGCCGGCGCGACCACCGCGACGGCCGCCCAGTTCACCGGCCCGAACAGCGCGAACACCACGAGCGTGGTCAACCCGACCAGCGCGGAGAGCAGGTTCTTGATCGCGCTCACCCGGGCCAGCGTCGCGTCCAGCACCAGGGCCAGGCCCGCGACCAGCATCACCCCGAGCGCCGCGCCGAAGTAGCCGCCGTACACCGCGCCGACGGCGACCATGGCCTGCACGGTGACCGTACGGCGGCGCGGCGCCAGGTCGCGCGGATGCCCGACGAGCCGGCGCAGCGGATCCTGGAACGCCAGCACCGCCGTCGCCCCGAGCACCAGGAAGGGCACCACCAGCTCGAACGCCCGGGCCGGGGTGGCCAGCAGCAGCAGGGCGCCGGCGATCGTGCCGACGATCGTGGTGGGCACCAGCGTGGCCAGCATCCGCCGGGGCGGCAGGTCCTGCCGGCTGCCCGCCACGCTCGCCACGTACCCCGGAAAGACCGCGACCGAATTGCTCACGTTGGCCGGCACCGACGGCAGGCCCACCGCGATCATCGCCGGGAAGGTGATGAGCGAGCCCCCGCCGGCCACCGCGTTGACCGTGCCCGCGGCGAGACCGGCGGCGAGCAGCAGCGCGGCGTCGGAGACATCCATGGTCACCAGAGGCTAGTACCCGCTTCCGGCAGGCGGGGTGCCGGTCGGCCCCGGGGTGGCAATGGGCGCGCCCGTGGCGTCGTTAGGATGGATGAGCGACGGACGAGTCGACCGGGCGGTCGCGTCGGCGGGCTCCGGCCCGCCGCCGAGGAACGTCCGGACTCCACAGGGCAGGGTGGTTGCTAACGGCAACCCGGGGCGACCCGCGGGACAGTGCCACAGAAAACAGACCGCCGACCCCATCGGGGACGGTAAGGGTGAAACGGTGGGGTAAGAGCCCACCAGCACCCCGGGTGACCGGGGTGGCTCGGTAAACCCCACCCGGAGCAAGGCCAAGCAAGGGCCGTCACCAGAGATGATGACGACCCGGCGCAGACGCTTGAGGGCTGCCCGCCCGATGTCTGCGGGTAGGCCGCTCGAGCCTGCCGGCGACGGCAGGCCTAGATGGATGGCCGCCGCCGACGCGAGCCCCTCGGGGCGCGCGCCGGTCACAGAATCCGGCGTACAGGTCGACTCGTCCGTCGCCCACCAGCTCAGAGCCCTGATCAAGGCTCTGACCTGGCCGTTTATCTGGTGCCGTTGGTTGACCTTGGTCATCGTTGGGTGGCGTTTGACGGCCTGGCCACGGCCTGGGACGGCCTGGAGACGGCCTGAGCGGGGGATCAGTGGATCGCCCCCGTCCTGACGCGTGCTGGTCCCTCGTGAGGGATTCCGGGGCGGCTTGGCGGGGCTCCTGCGCGTTGCCGGCGGCGGTAGGCGGGGCCGGGCACGTCCTGGCGGTGGAGCTGCTACTGCGATTCGGTGACACGGTGGCAAGCCAGTCCCGGGTTTGGACTGGCGCGGCAGCCGGAAGCCCCGGCCACGCGACCAGGTCGAGCCGCTGGCTTCCGTCACGGCCTCTGAGGTTGTTCCTGCTAGGGGGGTGTCCCTATGGGTTTCGTCAAGCGGGGACCGGGCTGGTGGGGCGTGGCTGGTAGGGGATCTTGTCGCGGAGCATGGCGTATAGGACGTCGCAGCGGCGTCGGGCGAGGCAGATGAGGGCGGCGTT
>NZ_WAAS01000184.1:0-13120 GCF_008806585.1 Micromonospora sp. AMSO12t | reverse complement strand
CCCGTCAGAGGAGCTGGAGTTCCAGGGTGTCCAGGGCGGCGGGGACCGTGTCGGTCACGGTGAGCAGGCCCAGGCCGGCGGGCTTGAGGAAGGTCTGGTCGGCCAGCGCGCCCAGCCAGTCGAGCACCGGGCGGTAGAAGCCGTCGGTGTCGACCAGCACCATCGGCTTGGCGTGCAGGGCCAGGGTGGCGGTCGTCCAGACCTCGAACAGCTCGTCGAGGGTGCCGAGCCCGCCCGGCAGGGTGAGGAACGCGTCCGACTTGTCGATCATGAGGGTCTTGCGGCTGGCCATCGAGTCGGTGACGAGCAACTCGTCCGACGCCAGGTCGGCAACCTCCAGGTCGACCAGCGACTGCGGGATCACCCCGACCGTCCGGCCGCCGGCGGCCCGCGCCCCGTCGGCCAGCGCGCCCATCATGCCGACGCACCCGCCGCCGCTGACGAGGGTGTGCCCGCGCCGGGCGATCTCCGCGCCCGTCTCGGCCGCGAGGTCCAGCCAGCGCTGGTCGAGGGTACGGGAGGAGGCGCAGAACACGCAGATCGCCGCCATGTCAGCGCTTCCGGTTCTCGTCGCCCGCCTCGGCGGCGGCCTGCTGGTCGGCGGCGGTGACGGCGACGGCCTCCTCGCGGACCGCCTCCTGCTCGACGTTGAGGGCGGCCTCGGCCTCCACGATGTGCCGGACCGCCGCGTCGACGTCGTCGGTCACGCAGATCAGCTCCAGGTCGACGGGGCCGATCTTGCCGTCGGCGGCCATCGTGTCGCGCAGCCAGTCGAGCAGGCCGCTCCAGTAGTCGGCGCCCATCAGCACCACGGGGAACCGGGTCACCTTGCCGGTCTGCACCAGGGTGAGCGCCTCGAAGAGCTCGTCCATGGTGCCGAACCCGCCGGGCAGCACGACGAACGCCTGGGCGTACTTGACGAACATGGTCTTGCGGGCGAAGAAGTAGCGGAAGTCGATGGCCAGGTCGACCCAGTCGTTGAGCCCCTGTTCGAAGGGGAGCTCGATGCCGAGGCCGACCGACAGCCCACCGGCCTCGCTGGCGCCCCGGTTGGCCGCCTCCATCACGCCCGGCCCGCCGCCGGTGATCACCGCGTAGCCGGCCCGGGCCAGGGCAGCGCCCAGCGCCTCGGCCAGCTGGCACTCGGGGCTATCCGGGTGGCTGCGGGCGGAACCGAACACGCTGACCGCCGAGGGCAGGTCGGCGAGGGTGTCGAAGCCCTCGACGAACTCGGAGAGGATGCGCAGCGCCCGCCAGGCGTCCTTGGTCTTCCAGTCCTCACGCCCCCGCGAATCGAGCAGGCGCTGGTCGGCGGTGCTGCCCGTCATCGCCTGCCGCCGCAGCGTCACGGCCCCCCGGTGCCGTTCCTGTCCCGGCTCGCGGCCGGCCTCCCGCCCGTTGCTCTGACCCATGGGAGCAACCGTAGTGGAGCCGCACCCGCCAGGTGCGCGCACCGTGAGCCGGGCCGCCGCAGGTGACGGGCGAGGCGACAAACGACGCCACCCCCGGGCGCCGGAGGACGCGGCCCCGGCGGCGGACGGCACGGCCCCCGGCGACGGACGACGCGACCTCGGCGGCGGCCTCGGGCGACGGGCGGAGACGGGCCGGGCGACGATCGGAAATATTTTTCCGGATCTTGGGCAACTAATTCGGTCGCACGGGCGTCTTACTATTCACATACCGGGTATGCCCCGGCGCGCGCCTTCGGGGGAGGAGTCAGCGTGATCAGCAACAGCGAGATGATCCGGATCCGGCGGCAGATGCAGCGCCGCATCCGCGACGTGGTGGCCGAGCGCCGCCGCGCCCGCCTGATGGAACCGTCCACCGACCAGGGCGGCCAGACCGACGCCCGGCCCTCCGCCGACGCGTCCACCACCGTCTGACCGCACCGACGACACCGTGCACGGAAGGTCCGCGTCGTCCGACGCGGACCTTCCGTCCATCCGGGGCACGCCCCGCGCGGGGAGCTTCAGGAAGAGGCGAGCCAGCGGCGCAGGGTGACGGCGCCCTCCCGGATCTTGCTGATCTCCACGTGCTCGTCGGGGTGGTGGGCCAGGTTGGGGTCGCCGGGGCCGAAGTTCAGCGCCGGGATGCCCATCGCGGCGAACCGGGCCACGTCCGTCCAGCCCAGCTTGCCAATCGGCGCGGCACCGACCGCGGCGAGGAACTCCTTGGCGGGTGCCGCCTCCAGCCCGGGCGGGGCGCCGGCGGCCGAATCCGTGACCCGCACGTCGAAGCCGGCGAAGACCTCGCGCAGGTGCGCCTCGGCCTCGGCCGGGGTCCGGTCCGGCGCGAACCGGTAGTTGACCTCGACCTCGCACCGGTCGGGCACCACGTTGCCGGCCACGCCGCCGTGGATGCGGACCGCGTTCATGCCCTCCCGGTAGTCGCAGCCGTCGATGGTCACCCGCCGCGCCTCGTAGTTGGTCAGCCGGTCGAGCACCTCGCCGGCCGCGTGGATCGCGTTCACCCCGTGCCAGGAACGGGCCGAGTGGGCGCGTACGCCGGTGGTGGTGACGACCCCGCGCATGGTGCCCTGGCACCCCGCCTCGACGATGCCGTGCGTCGGCTCCAGCAGCAGCGCGAAGTCGGCCTCCAGCCACTCCGGGTACGCGTCGGCGACCAGGAAGAGGCCGTTGTACTTCGACTCGATCTCCTCGGCCTCGTAGAAGAAGTACGTCACGTCGTAGCGCGGGTCCGGCAGGCTCACCGCCAGGTTCAGCGCGAACGCCACCCCGGACTTCATGTCCGAGGTGCCGCAGCCGTACATCAGGTCGCCGCGCGTGGTCGACGGGAAGTTGTTGTTCAGCGGCACCGTGTCCAGGTGACCGGCGAGCACCACCCGCTGGTCACGGCCCAGGTCCGTCCGCGCCATCACCGTGTTGCCGTGCCGGTACGTGGTCAGGTGCGGTACGCCCCTCAGCACCTCCTCCACGCAGTCGGCGATCGCCTTCTCGTTGAGGGACACGGACTCCATGTCGACCAGCGCGCGGGTCAGCGCCACCGGATCGGCCAGGACCTCGGGGGTCAGCGGGTTCTCCATGGTTCGCACGGTACCGTCAGATCCGGCGAGCGCGTGGAGCGAGCGTTCCGGGGCGGCCCGCGCGGGACGCGGGGCGCGGAGGGCTCGCCGGCCCGCAGCACGAACGAGAGGTGAATCAGTGACGTCCGAATCCGCCTGGGGCATCGGCCTGGCCACCGTTACCGCTGACGACCAGGTGCTCGACACCTGGTATCCGACGGGCAAGCTGGGCCTCGGCGAGCTGCCGCTGGTCGCCGGCGAGGACGAGGCGGACGTGCTGGACCTGCCCCCGGGGGCGGTCGGCGACCGGGCGCTGCCCGGGCTGCGTACCGTCCAGGTGGTCACCGTGATCGGCTCGCTGGACGAGCCGATCAAGGACGCCGCCGACGCGTACCTTCGGCTGCACCTGCTCTCCCACCGCCTGGTGCGACCCAACGAGCTCAACCTCGACGGCATCTTCGGCAAGCTGGCGAACGTGGCCTGGACCTCCGCCGGGCCGTGCCCCCCGGAGCGGGTCGACGAGCTGCGGGTCATCGAGCGGGCCGCCGGCCGCCACCTGGCCGTGTACGGGGTGGACAAGTTCCCCCGGATGACCGACTACGTGGTGCCGTCGGGCGTGCGGATCGCCGACGCCGACCGGGTGCGCCTCGGCGCGCACCTGGCGGCCGGCACCACCGTCATGCACGAGGGCTTCGTCAACTTCAACGCCGGCACCCTGGGCACCTCGATGGTCGAGGGCCGGATCGTGCAGGGCGTGGTGGTCGGCGACGGCTCCGACATCGGCGGCGGCGCCTCGATCATGGGCACCCTCTCCGGCGGCGGCACCGACCGGGTCCGCATCGGCGAGCGCAGCCTGGTCGGCGCGAACGCCGGCGTGGGCATCTCGCTCGGCGACGACTGCGTGGTGGAGGCCGGCTGCTACATCACCGCCGCCTCCAAGATCACCCTGCCGGACGGCCGGGTGGTCAAGGCCCGCGAGCTGTCCGGGGTGGACAACCTGCTGTTCTGGCGCAACTCGGTGACCGGTGCGCTGGAGGCGAAGCAGCGCAGCGGCAGGGGCATCGAGCTGAACGCCGCGCTGCACGCCAACGACTGACGGTCGCCCCGCCGGGCCCGCGGTCGGCCGCGGACCCGGCGGGGGTACGCCTCAGCGCAGGCGGTACGCCTGGATGACGCGTTGGGTGACCGTGTTGCCGGCGGTGTCCCGGGCGGTGGCCCGCAGCGAGACGTGTCCGGTGCCGGCCGGGTGCCGCACGGTGGCCGTCCAGCCGTCCCCGCCGCCACGGATCCGGGCCCGCTGCCAGGTCTTCCCGCCGTCGTAGGAAACGTCGACGGTCAGCGCGGCGACCCGGGCCGAGGGCGCGCCCGGCTGCCGCTGCACCGTCACCGGGATCACGAAGCTCCGGCCCGCCGGGGCGGCGTTGTCCCGGTCCAGTCGGGGCGTGAACCGGATCGCCGACGCCGGCAGCACGGCCGGGTCGTCCCCGGCGACGTGCCGGGACCGGAACGTCCAGGTGGCCGACACCTCGGTCGAGAGGTCGGTGAAGCTCCGCTTCGACGACGTCTCCAGCCGGTAGTCGGCCGCGCCCGGCGGCACGTCGAACCCGCCGTACGCCGGCTCCTCGTTCTCCCCTACCAGCGTCCCGTTGCGGTAGAGGGCGGTGCGGGCGGTGTCGGCGACCGAGCCGCCGGCGTGCCCCTCGGCGTCACTGTGCAGCGGCAGGCCCACCTCGATGCGGTCGCCCCGGCGGACGATCCCCGCCTCCGGGAACGACGGCCCGTACGGCGCGCTGTTCCAGCTCTCCCGGTAGTGCCGCCCGGCGCGCAGGCTCCGCTCCTCGGAGAACAGGATCGCCTTGGTGTCGAGCCAGCCGTCGTCGGTCGGCACCCCGAAGTCCAGCTCGGAGGACCAGCGCACGCCCCGGGTGTTGTAGTGCTCGACCCGTTGCCCGGGAGTGGCGGTGCGCAGGCCGACCGCCCAGCCGCCGAGGTCAGGTTCCCGGTGCGGGAAGACCAGGCGCATCGCGGCCAGGCCGGGGCTGCCGCCGTTGAATCGGTGGGTGACGGTGGCCAGGTCGCTCGCCCGGTAGTGCCGGACGAAGCCGGTCGGCATCCGGCCCGGCACGGCCTCGTTGAGGGCGTAGAGGTAGGGGCTGCTCGCTGCCTTCAGGTCGGCCCACTGGCCGCTGACCGAGGCGACGAACCGCTGCGCGGACACCGGCTTCCCGAGCCCTGCGGTGAAGAGACCGTCGAAGTCGGAGTCCAGCAGGCCGAAGGTGTAGCTGCCGTTCTCGGCGAGGAAGCCGGCCTCGGTGACGGCGAGCGCCGGGGTGGCCGAGCGCTGCGGGACGCTCATCCTGACCGGCTTGCCCCGTCGGGCGTCGAGGGTGATCCGCGTGTCCCCGCCGACCACCAGCTCCGGCTGGACGAGCTGGGTGGCCCCGGTGAGCTCGTCGCCGTCCACGTCGAACACGTAACTGACCAGCCCGTACCGGCCCTTGGGGACCCGCAGCTCGGCGGTGCCGTCCGGGTCGTACAGGTCGTACGGGTGCAGCTCGTTTAGGGAGACCAGCGTGGTGCTGTGCTCGCCGGAGAGCGCGCCGGCGCGGTTCAGGTGCCGGGCGGTCACCGTGTAGCTCTCCACCTCCCGGTGCACCGCCAGCGGGATGCCCGCCGGGAAGTTGTCGCCGCGGACCACGATCCGGCCGGTGTAGTGGCCGTCCGGGCCGTCGACACGGGTGTTGGCGGTGACGGTGGTGCTCGCCGTGCCGCCGGCCGGCACGCTGAGCCGGGTCGCGCCGAGAGTGAACATGCCGGCCGGGGCCGGCCTGCCGTCCGGGCCGGTCGCCTCGACGGCCAACTCCAGGTCGGTCGCGGTCCCGCTGTCGTTGCGCCAGGTCACCGTGCGGGTGACCGGGGCGTCGTCGCCGTGCGGCCAGAGCGTCCGCCCGAACGACACGCTCGGCGGGTCGTTGGTCAGCGACTGCCAGGTCGCCTTGGCCAGGTCGACCCGCCCGGCTCCCTGCTCGTATGCGGTCAGCTCGGGATTCGGCTTCGCCGAGGACATCAGGAGTGCCTTGATCTCGCCGGCCTTCGAGCCGGGCCGCATCTGGGCCATCAGCGCCGCCGCGCCGCTGACGTGCGGGGCCGCCATCGAGGTGCCCGACATCGCCACGTACCCGGTCCCGGCCGGGTCGCCGATCACTCCGTCCCGGCTGCGCGCCGCCACGATCCCCACCCCCGGGGCGGTGATGTCCGGCTTCAGCGCGTCGTCACCGGTGCGGGGACCACGGCTGGAGAAGTCGGCGAGGCTGTCGTCCCGGTCGACGGCGCCCACCGAGAGGGCGGCGTCGGCCGTGCTGGGGGAACTGACCGGCGCGAACCGGCCGGAGTTGCCGGCGCTGATCACGAACAGGGCGCCGGTCTGCGCGGTGAGCGTGTTGACGGCCGCCTCCAGCGGGTCGACCTCCGGGGTGTCGAAGCCGCCGAGACTGAGGTTGATCACGTGGGCCCGCTGCTCGACCGCGGCCCACTGCATGCCGGCGAGGATCGCCGATTCCGGGCAGCCGTACGTCTCGCAGACCTTGCCGTCGAGAAGGGTCGCGTCCGGGGCCACGCCCTGCATCCGGCCGCCGGAGGCGGCGCCGCTGCCGGCGATGGTCGAGGCGACGTGGGTGCCGTGCCCGACGACGTCGCCCGGCGCGGACTCCTCGGTGAAGTTGCGCGTCTGCGCCACCCGGCCGGCCAGGTCCGGGTGCGTGGCGTCGATCCCGGTGTCCAGCACGGCGACCCGGATGCCCCGGCCGGTCCAGCCGTTCCGGTGCGCCTCCGGTGCGCCGATCTGCGGCACGCTGCGGTCGAGCGTGAGCTGCCGCCGGCCGTCGAGCCAGATCCGGTCGGCACCCCCTGCCGCGCCGACCCTCGCACCGGCGGCGGTGACCGCCGCCCAGACCTCGGCGGCCCGCCGCTTGCTCGCCGTGGCGGCGAGCCCGCCGGCGGCGGGCAGCTCACGGGTGACCGTCACCCCGGCGGGCACGGCGGAGCGCCGGGCCGCGCCGGCACTGCCGGTGATCAGCAGGGGCAGGTCGTCGCGCCGGGCGTCGTCGTAGCCGGCGGCGACCAGTTCGGTGACGTCGAACAGCCGCCGGTCGATCCGCCCGTCCCGGATGGGCGCCACGGCGTCCTCGGGTACGACGGAGACGTGCCCCCGCTCCCGTCGGGTCAGGAAGCGGACGTCCTCGCGCCCGGGTGCGGGTCGCACACTGGCCCGGGTCCCGCTGACGGTGACCCGGTCGCCGGTGAGCAGGGTGACGGTGACCGGGCGGCTGGCGTCACCCACCCGGGACGGCGGGGTCGCGTCGGGACGGACGGTCGGTTGGGCGGGCTTCTGGGCGACGGCCATGCCGGGGGTGCCGAGCACCATGCCGAGCACCAGACCGAGACCGACCAGTTTTCTTCTTCGCTGCAACGGATCCTCCTCGTCGGGCGTTACTACCTGTAGGGAGAGACGCATTGACAGTCATCAGAGTTGCATACCGAGTATGCAAAGTGAAGACACAAAGATGACGGAGCAGCCAACGAACAGGACCGATCCTCGGAGATGATCGACCGGTGACATCCATGAAGGAACGCATGCTGGCCGGCGAGCCGTACATCGCCGACGATCCGGAGATCGCCGCCGACCTGGACCGGGCCACGCGCCTGATGGAAGCCTTCAACACCAGTCCGGCCGCCGACCCCGAGGCCCGGCTCGCGGCCCTGCGCGCCCTGCTCGGCGAGGTCGGCGAGGGGACCTACGTCCGACCGCCGCTCTACGTCGACTACGGCTGGCAGGTCCGGATCGGGCCGCGCAGCTTCGTCAACTTCAACGCGGTCCTCCTCGACGTCGCCCCGATCACCATCGGCGCCGACGTCCAGATCGGACCGAACGTGCAGCTGCTCACCCCCACCCATCCCGTCGAACCTGGGCCCCGCCGCGACAAGTGGGAGGGGGCCAAGCCGATCACCATCGGCGACAACGTCTGGCTCGGCGGTGGGGCCATCGTGCTCGCCGGCGTCACCGTCGGGGAGAACACGGTCGTCGGCGCAGGCGCCGTGGTGACGAAGGACCTGCCGGCGAACGTGGTCGCCGTGGGCAACCCGGCCCGCGTCGTACGCCAGCTCGACTGACAGCGTCAGTCCGCCGGACAGCCTCCCGAGGGCCGACCCGTCAGAGCGGCGGCGGCTCGGCGAGCCGGACGACCAGGTCGGCGCGGTGCGCGGTGCCGGCCACCAGGGCGGCGTTGGCCTCGTCGCTGCCCGTCGCCCACGCCCGGGCCTGCTCCGCCGACCGCCCGTACGACTCGTGCCGGGCGGTCAGCCGGCGCAGCCGCAGCTCGGCGTCCAGGTCGAGGAACCACGCCTCGTGCAGCAGCGGCCGCACCTCGTCCCAGGGCGTCCCGGTCAGCAGCAGGTAGTTGCCCTCGGTGACCACCAGCCGCACCGACGGCGGCACCTCGATCGAGCCGGCCACCGGCTCCTCCAGGTCCCGGCGGAACGCCGGCGCGTAGACCGCCGTCGGTTCCAGCCGGTGCAGGCGACGCAGCAGCGAGACGTAGCCGTTGGCGTCGAAGGTGTCGACGGCGCCCTTGCGCTCCGCGCGGCCCAACCGGCACAGCTCGGCCTGCGCGAGGTGGAAGCCGTCCATCGGCACCAGCCGGGCGGTGGGGCCGACCGCCTCGACGATCTGCTCCGCCAGCGTCGACTTGCCCGCGCCGGGCGCCCCGGCGATGCCGAGCAGCTGCCGCGGGCCGGCCCCGGCGAGGGCCCGCGCCCGCGCCACCAGCTCGTCGGTGCCGACGACCCGGGCGCCGGCCATCAGCCGAGTACCGGCTCGCTGATCGCGAACCGCGCCTGCACCGCGGCGTGCACGGTCTGCGGCTGCGGGTCGAGTTCCAGCTCCGGCGGGCCGCTCTCCGCGCCGTCGCCCATCGCGTACGCCATCCGGCTCATCATCGGCTGCTCCGCCGCGCCCGCGTCGGCCAGCTCGATCAGGGCGGTCACGCGGGCGCCGAGGGCCTCCGCGTACTCGCGGGCACGCAGCAGGGCGTCGGCGAGCGCGGCGTGCCGGGCCTCACGGTGGGCCGGGCTGTCCGGCCGCAGCGACCACCACGGCCCGGCCACCTCGATCTGGTCCTGGTCGGCGAGGCGCAGCATCAGCTCGCCGAGCGCGGTGAAGTCGCTGACCGTCACGGTGGTGGTCACGCTGCCGCTGTACGCCACCACCCGCTCGCCGGAGCGCCGGGTCTCCGGCCTGACCTGGAGCTCGCCGGTCTCCCGCCGGTCGATGCCGGGGCCCTCGCCGTCGAGCAGCACCCGGACGGCGGCGGCCCGTTCGGCCAGCCGTGTCAGGGTGGCCTCGCGGTCCCGGTCGCGCGCCCTGGCCGTCACCGCGAACCGGGCGATCTCCGGAGCCACCTCCCGGTACGCCTCGCCGCGCACCGCCACCACCGGCCCGTCCACCATGCCCTCACCCTAACCGCGCGCCCGCCGGCCCGCCCGCCGTCCGACCGCACGTCGACCGGGGTGCGGTCGGCGGCCCGGTGCGCACGCCCCGGCCGGTCCGGATCAGGCCGAGTGGGCCGTCGCCGGGAGGTGGCCCGTGTAGGCGACCCGGTCGCCGTCGACCCGGCACTCGGTGAGGTAACCGCCGGCGGCCCCCAGCTCCAGCAGGAACTCCATTTCGGCGCGGTGGTCGCCGTCGGCGGGGAACTCCTGCCCGTGGGCGAGCAGGTCACGGTCGAACAGGACGGTACGCAGGTCCCGCGCCCCCTCGAAGTGACCGACCAGGGCGTCGATGTCCTGGTCGCGCAACGCGGCGGCGAGCCCGTCGAGAAACGCGGCGACCTGGCCGAGCTGTCGCACCACCTGCTCGCGGTTGTCGAAGAGCATGTCGGCCGTACGCCGGGCCGGGGTGCCGGCGACCCGGGTGCCGTCCCGGAAGCTGCCCGCGGCGAGGCCCAGCACGGCGTCCCGGAGGTCCGACTTCGCCACCGCGCCGGCGAGGCTGCCGGCGAGCAGGTGGGGGATGTGCGACGAGAGCGCCACCACCGAGTCGTGCACCGCCGGCGACATCGGCACCACCCGGGCGGCGAAGACGTCCACGATGAGGTTGGACAGCATCCGGAACGGCCGGATCCCCTCGGCCGCCGGGCAGAGCACCCACGCGGCCCCCTCGAACAGCGCCGGCACGGCGGCGGCGAGCCCGGAGCGTTCGGTGCCCGCCATCGGATGGCCCGGTACGAACCGGTCGGTCAACCCGTTGGCCGTGGCGAAGGCGGCCACCGCGCCCTTCGTGCTGCCCACGTCGGTGAGGACGCAGCCGTCCCCGGCGTGCTTCGCGACGGTGAGCAGGGTCTCCGGCAGGCTCGGCAGGGGGCCGCAGAGGAACACGACGTCACGGTCGCGGACGGCCCCGCCCAGGTCGTCGGGGAAGGTGATCCCGCGTTCGCGCCCGGCCGCCCGGGTGGCCCGGTCCGGGTCCCAGCCGGCGACGTCCAGCCCCGCCTCGTGCAGCCGGAGCAGGACCGAACCGCCGATGAGGCCGGTGCCCACCACGGCGACCCGGGGTCGCCCTCGCGAACTCTCCACCATCACGCGCCTCGGCGGTCGCTCAGGCGCGCAGCCGGCCGGCGACCGCCGCCACGTGCTCGTCGGACTCGGTCAGCGCCACCCGGACGTGCTGCCGGCCGCCCGGGCCGTAGAAGACGCCCGCAGCCGCGAGGATGCCCCGCCGGGCCAGCCAGTCGATCGTCTCCCAGCAGTCCTCGCCCCGGGTCAGCCAGAGGTAGAGCCCGGCCTCGGAGTGCTCGACGGTGAAGCCGGCGTCGGTGAACGCGGCGTGCAGGATGTCCCGCCGGGCCCGGTAGCGTTCCCGCTGCTCGTCGGCGTGCCGCTCGTCGCGCAGCGCGGCCACCATCGCCGCCTGCACCGGCGCCGGCACGATCATCCCGGCGTGCTTGCGGACCTTGAGCAGCTCCGCCACCAGTGCCGGGTCGCCCGCCACGAATCCCGCCCGGTAGCCGGCCAGGTTGGACCGCTTGGAGAGCGAGTGCACGGCCAGCACCCCGTCGTACGACCCGCCGCAGACCTCGGGTGAGAGCACCGAGACGGGCTCGGCGGCCCAGCCCAACGGCAGGTAGCACTCGTCGCTGGCGACCACCGCGCCGCGCTCCCGGGCCCAGTCGACCACCTTGCGCAGGTGGGCCGCCGGCAGCACCCGGCCGGTCGGGTTGCCCGGCGAGTTGACCCAGACCAGGCGCACCCGGGAGGTGGGACCGACGGCGGTCAGCGAGTCGGCGCGCACGACGGTGGCGCCGGCGAGCCGGACCCCGTCCTCGTACGTCGGGTAGGCGATCGAGGGCACCACGACGACGTCGCCGGGACCGATCCCGAGCAGGGTCGGCAGCCAGGCGACGAGTTCCTTGGAGCCGATCGTCGGCAGCACGCCGAGGCCGTCGACGCCAGCGCCGCAGGCCCGGGCCACCCAGGCCGCGATCGTCTCGCGCAGCACAGGCGTGCCAGCGGTCAGCGGGTAGCCCGGCGCGTTGGACGCGTCGGCCAGCGCCCGCCGGATCACCTCGGGCACCGGGTCGACCGGCGTACCCATGGAGAGGTTGATCAGGCCCTCAGGATGCGCCGCGGCCAGTGTGGCCGCGGCGTCCAGGGTGTCCCAGGTGAACTCCGGCAGCCGTGACGAGACCGGCGCGGGCCGGTTCAGTGGCCCTCGCCGCGCGGCGGCTGCGCGGCGACGAAGGTCGCGTCCTTCTCCACCTTGCCGATCTTCGAGGCGCCGCCGGGCGAGCCCAGCTCCTCGAAGAACTCGTAGTTGGCGCCGGTGTAGTCCTTCCACTGCTCCGGAACGTCGTCCTCGTAGAAGATCGCCTCGACCGGGCAGACCGGCTCACAGGCCCCACAGTCGACGCACTCGTCGGGGTGGATGTAGAGCATCCGGTTGCCCTCGTAAATGCAGTCGACCGGGCATTCCTCGATGCAAGCCTTGTCGAGCACATCCACGCACGGCTCGGCGATGATGTAGGTCACCGGTCTTCTCCTCCGCAAGACACGCCGCGATCACCCGCGACGGTTAGAGCCTAGTATCTCGCCGGGGAGGGGGTCGATCGTGCTCCGACAGCAGGATGTGGGACACCGGATCGTGGTTCGCCGAATCGTGGGGATTCGCGAGGGTCGGCCGCTCTTCTCGGACGCCCTCGGCGAGCTGGTCGAGCTGAGCGAAACCCATCTCACACTCGCCACCGCGCAGGGCCGGCTCCGGATCCCCGTGGCCGAGGTGCACCGGGCCAAGCGGGTGCCGCCGGCCCGTCGCCCCACCGCGGCGGCCGTGGTCGAGCTGGAACTGGCCGCCGACGAGGCGTGGCCCGCCGCCGTGCGGGGACGGCTCGGCGACTGGCGGCTGCGCGCGGCCGACGGCTGGACCGGTCGGGCCAACTCGGCGCTGCCCGTGGGCGACCCGGACCGGCCCCTGCCCGCCGCGCTCGACGCGGTGGAGCGCTGGTACGCCGACCTCGGTCAACCGCCGATGGTCAACACCCCGCTGCCGCTCGCCGCCCCGGTGGGCGCGGAGCTGGACGCCCGGGGCTGGGTCGGCAGGCCGCCCGTGCTGGTACAGACCGTGCCGCTGGCGGGGCTGCCGCCGGCCGCGCCGGAGCCCGCCGGAGCGCCGCCGGTCGAGCTGACCGCCGAGCCGTCGGACGACTGGCTCGCCGTCGCCGCCGGCCGCAAGGGCGGCCTGCCGGACGCCGCCCGGCACGTGCTCACCGCCGTGGACCAGGTCCGCTTCGCCCACGTGTACGCCGACGGCACGCTGCTCGCCATCGGCCGGGGCACGGTCACCGGGCAGGGCCGCTGGCTCGGACTCAGCCTCGTCGAGGTGCTGCCCGAGGCCAGGCGACAGGGTCTGGCCGGCCGGATCATCCGCGCGCTGGCCGACTGGGGCGCCGCGACGGGCGCCTCGCGCGCCTTCCTCCAGGTCGAGCAGCGCAACACCCCGGCGGTGACCCTCTACCGCACCCTGGGCTTCACCACCCACCACACCTACCT
>NZ_WAAS01000183.1:0-13157 GCF_008806585.1 Micromonospora sp. AMSO12t | reverse complement strand
CACCCCCATCCGAACCGAAAGAGATCGAGGAACGCCCGTGACCGTGACGGAACACGTCCGCCCCACCGTGGCGCCGGAGACCGCCGCCCAGGTCCTCTCCGCCGAGCAGCGGTACGCCGACGAGCTGGCCTTCCTGGCCGCGTACGACGACGGGGCCCGGCCGCCGGGCTGGGCGCTGACCCCGCGCGCCGTGGTCACCTTCATCCAGGGCAGCGACGGCGAGGCGTTGAAGCTGCCCGCCGAGCGGCGCACCGGCGCGGACGGCACCGGACTGCCGGCCAGCATGACCATCCCGGCGAAGTTCGTCGGCGAGCGGAGCCTGGTCGAGCGGTGCGTGGTCACCCTGGCCGGCGAGCGGGGCCTGCTGCTGGTCGGCGAGCCCGGCACCGCCAAGTCCATGCTGTCCGAGCTGCTGGCCGCCGCCGTCTGCGGCACCAGCGCGCTGACCGTGCAGGGCACCGCCGGCACCACCGAGGACGCCTTCCGGTACGGCTGGAACTACGCCCTGCTGCTCGCCCAGGGTCCGACCCCGCAGGCGCTTGTCGACTCGCCGGTGCTGACCGCGATGCGCACCGGCCGGGTGGTCCGGATCGAGGAGGTCACCCGCTGCCTGCCCGAGGTGCAGGACGCGCTGGTGTCCATCCTGTCCGACCGGCGGATGAACGTGCCGGAGCTGTCCGGCACCGAGGACGGGCTGATCCGCGCCACGCCCGGGTTCACCGTGATCGCCACCGCCAACCTGCGGGACCGGGGCGTGTCGGAGATGTCCTCGGCCCTCAAGCGCCGGTTCAACTTCGAGACCATCCACCCGATCTCCGACGCGGACGTCGAGACCGACCTGGTCCGCCAGCAGGCCACCGCCGCCGTGCAGCGCGCCGGCGCGGCGTACACGGTGGACGACGCGGTGCTGGACGCCCTGGTCACCGTGTTCCGCGACCTGCGTTCCGGCCGGTCGGGCGAGGGCTGGGACGTGGAACGGCCCGGCACGGTGATGTCCACCGCCGAGGCGGTGCAGGTGGCGGTGTCGCTCGGCCTGGCCGCCGCGTACCTGCCCGGCGGGGAGGCACTCGACCTGGTGCCCGGGCACCTGCTCGGCGTGGTCCGCAAGGACGACCAGAACGACCACGCCCGGCTGCTCGGCTACTGGGACGGCCCGGTCCGTCGCCGCGCCGAGGACGGCTCGGCGATGTGGCGCCGGCTCTGGGACCTGCGGGAGAGCCTGCGGTGACGACCCTCTCCAGCACGACGCCCGGTGCGGCCCCGCCGGCCGCCGACCCGCCGAGGGCCGATGCGACGTCGGCCGATCCGCGCGCCGTGGTCGACGCGCTCGCCGGTTCGGTGCGGCCGTACCTGATCGGGGTGCGGCACCACAGCCCGGCGCTGGCGGCGGTGGTGCCGGCGCTGCTGGACGCCGCCGGGGCCGAGGTGGTCTGCATCGAGCTGCCGGCCGACTTCCAGCGCTGGCTGCCGTACCTGTCCGATCCGGCCGCCCGGGCCCCGCTGGCCCTGGTCGGCAGCCACGGCGCGGACGGGCCGATGGGCTTCTACCCGTTCGCCGACTTCTCCCCGGAACTGGCCGCGATCCGCTGGGCCCGGCAGCACGGCGTGGAGGTGGTCTGCTGCGACCTGCCGCTGGCCGACCCCGGCTGGAGCGCCGGCGCCGCCGACCCCGACCCGACTGCCGGTGCCGAGCCGGCCGCCGGTGCCGAGCCCGCACCGGACGCGGGGGAGCCGGTGCCCGGCCTGCGCCGGTCCTACGCCGCCGCGCTCAGCGCCAGCGGCACCGGCCGCGACGGCGACGACCTGTGGGACCGGGTGGTCGAGGTGCGCGCCCCGGGCTGCCCGCCCGAGGCGGTCCGCCGGGCCGCGCTCGGCGTCGGCTGGGCGATGCGTACCGACAGCGCCAACCGCGACGGCGTACCGGGCCGGGACCTGGCCCGCGAGCGGCACATGCGCCGGGTACTGGCCGAGGCCGGCGTCGACGGCCGGCGGGTCGCCGCCGTCGTCGGCGCCTTCCACGCCCCGGCCCTGGTCGCCGCCCCGTCGACCGCCGCCGTCGACGTCGCGTCCACCCGGCCCGGCACCGCCCCGGCCGATCCGGTCCGGTCCGTGACGACCCCGCCCGGACCGGCCGCCACCGACGGCGGCGGCACGGCGGTCACCTCGCTGGTGCCGTACGCGTTCGACCTGCTCGACTCCCGGTCCGGCTACCCGGCCGGGATCCGCGACCCGCGCTGGCAGCAGTCCGTCTTCACCGCCGCCGGCGACCCGGAACGGATCCGGGCCGCCGCCGCCCGGGCGGTCACCGACGTGTGCCGGGACCTCCGCGCGGCCGGTCACACCGCCGGCACCGGCGAGGCCACCGAGACGGTACGGCTCGCCGACGACCTGGCCCGGCTGCGGAACCTGCCCGCCCCCGGCCGGGGCGAGGTGCTGGAGGCGGTGACCACCGTGCTCGGCCAGGGTGAACTGCTCGGCCGCGGCCGGGCGCTGGCCAGGGCCCTGGAGAACGTGCTGGTCGGCGCCGAACGGGGCCGCATCGCCCCCGGCACGCCGCGCTCCGGGCTCGGCCCGGCGGTCGAGGCGGAACTCGCCACGCTGCGGCTGCCCGACCCGGGCAGCCCCAAGGCCCGCGAGGTGCGGCTGGACCCGCTGCGCACCGACCTGGACGGGCGGCGGGAGATCCTGCTGCAACGCCTCCAGATCTGCGGCGTCGGCTACGGCGAGCCCGTCGCGGTGTCCGGCACCGGCGACGGCGCCGCCCTGACCACCCGCTGGCAGCTGGCCTGGACGCCGTCCGTGGCGGCCCGGCTGGACCTGGTCGGCGTACGCGGGGTGACCGCCGCGCTGGCTGCGGCCGGCACCCTGCGGGAGCGGTTCCGCCGGGAGGCCGCCGACGGTGGCCCCACCGCCGCGCAGCTGCTCACCGGGCTGCGCGACGCCGCCCGGTGCGACCTGCCGGAGCTGGTCACCGACCGGCTCGACCTGGCCGCCACGGTGCTGCCGGGCACCGGCACGCTGCCGGAGCTGCTGGCCGCACTGGACCTGCTGGAGGCGCTGCGCCGCGAGCACCTGCCCGGCACCACCGCCGACGGCCGGGCCCGGGCGGCCGAGCTGGCCGTCGTGCTGCTGGACGCGGCGGTGCGTGGGCTGCCTGGCCTGGCCGGCAGCGACACCCCGGCCGACGCCGCCGCGCTGGTCGACCTCGCGGTACGGGCCGGCGAGGACCGCATCGGGCTGCGCCTGGACGAGGCCCTCGACCACCTGGCCCGCGCCGGTGCGCCGCTGATCCAGGGCGCCGCCCTGGCCGCCCGGGTGCTGCTCGACCTGACCGACCTGGAGACCCTGGGCACCCGGGTGGCCGGCTGGATCGACGCGGCGACAGGACCGGACACCCGACGGCACCTGCACCGGCTGCTCGGCGGCCTGCTCACCGGGGCACACCCGCTGTTGCAGTCCGCCCCGGCCGCGCTGGACCCGCTGCTGGAACGGATCGAGCGGCTCCCCGACGCCGACTTCCTGGACCGGCTGCCCGCGCTGCGCGGGGGGTTCGACGTGCTCACCCCGGCGGCCCGGGACCGGCTGCTGCACACCGTCACCGAACGGCTGGGTGACCGGCTCGACCTGAGCCTGTCCGCCCCGCCGGAGCTGCTGGCCCGCTGGGCCGCCGCCGACGCGGCCGGCCGGGCCGCCCTGCTCGCCCGCCACCTCCCCGTCCCGGGCACGCCGACCGGCCCCACCGAGGTCGACGCCGATGCCGATGTCACGCCCGGGCCGGACACCCCGGACGCCCGGCTCACCGCCAGCGACCGGTGGCGGCTGTTGCTCGGCCGCCAGCCCGACCGGTTGCCGGCCGACGCCCGCCGCTACGCCCGCGCCCTGGACGAGCTGTACGGGGCGGGCCAGGGCGAGGGCGCCACCGACCTCGGGCAGGCGGCCGGCGGCGGCCAGGAGGCCTCCTTCCCGACCGCCCGCGAGTGGGCCGACGAACTCGAGGCGCTGTTCGGCACCGCCGTACGCGAGGAGGTCATCGCCCGGGCGGCCGAGAGCGGCCGTACCGACGTGCTCACCGAACTCGACCCGGCCGCCGTACGCCCCTCGATGGAACTGCTGACCTCGGTGCTGTCGCTGGCCGGTGGCCTGCCCGAGGGGCAGTTGGCCAAGCTGCGGCCCCTGGTACGGCGGCTGGTCGAGGAGCTGACCAGGCAGCTCGCCACCCAGGTGCGTCCGGCGCTGACCGGGCTGACCAACCCGCGTCCGACCAGCCGTCCCGGTGGCCGGATCAACCTGGCCCGTACGCTGCGGGCGAACCTGGCGCACACCCAGCGGCTCGGCGACGGCCGGACGGTGGTGGTGCCGCAACGCCCGGTCTTCAACAGCCGCACCCGCAAGGAGGCCGACTGGCGGCTGGTGCTGGTGGTCGACGTGTCCGGCTCGATGGAGGCGTCGGTGGTGTGGTCGGCGTTGACCGCCGCCGTACTGGCCGGGGTGCCCACCCTGTCCACCCACTTCCTCGCCTTCTCCACCGAGGTGGTCGACCTGACCGACCGGGTCGACGACCCGCTGTCGCTGCTGCTGGAGGTGCGCGTCGGCGGCGGTACGCACATCGCCGCCGGGCTGGCCGCCGCCCGCTCGCTGGTGACCGTGCCGAGCCGCACCATCGTCGCGGTGGTCAGCGACTTCGAGGAGGGTTATGCGCTGGCCGGGCTGCTCGGCGAGGTCCGCACGCTGGTCGGTTCCGGCGTGCACCTGCTCGGCTGCGCCGCGCTGAACGACAGGGGAGTGCCCTGCTACTCGGTGCCGGTCGCCGAGCAGCTCGTCGCGGCCGGGATGCCGGTCGCCGCTCTCAGCCCGCTCGAACTCGCCCGCTGGGTGGGCGACCGCATCCGCGGAGGATCACGTTGACGGACCGCACAGCCACCGCCGTGGACACCGACCGGTTGCCGCCGGTGCTGCCGGCGGTCGCCGCCGCGGCGGTGGCGGCCCTGCCACCCCGGCTGCACAGGCGGCTTGACGCCGCCGTCGAACGGCTGGCCGGCGTACCGGTCGGCCCGGTCGACGGCGGCGTGTCGGTCGACTGCGGTCCGGAGTCGCTGGTCACCCTGACGCCCGGAGCGACGGGCGCGGTCACCGACCCGCACCAGGCGCGGTGCAGCTGCCTGCTGGCGCCCCGCTGTCTGCACCGCACCGCCGTCCTGCTCGCCTGCCCCGTCGCCGACCCGGCCGCCCACCCCGATCCGGCGTCCACCGCCGCGGCGTCCCCGGCGTCGGACAGCGCCGCCGCGGCGTCCGGCCGGACCGCGCGTACCAGGAAGTCGGCCGGCGGGGCACCGACGAAGGCGCAGCGGGCCGCGGCCGGCGCGCTGTGGCGGGCGGCCGCCGCGGTGCTCGCGGCCGGCGTGCCGGCGGCCGGGGCGGTGCCCCAGGCCGAACTGCTGCGGGCCGCCCACGGCGCCCGGCTGGCCGGCCTGCCGCGGGCCGAGAGCGCCGCGCTGCGCACGGTACGTGGGCTGCGCGCACACCGGGGACGGCAGAACGGCCACCGGTTGGCCGAGCTGGTCGAGGTGCTGCACGACCTGCTGTACGTCACCGGCCGACTGGCCGCCGGCGACGCCGACCCGGCGCTGGTCGGCGTCCTGCGGCGGGCCTACCAGCCGGACGGCACCCTGGAGGTGTACGGCGTCTGCCGGGAACCGGTGATCAGCGCGACCGGGTACGCCGGGGTGGTCACCCACCTGGTCGCCGCCGACGGGCGCCAGCTCTCCTTCGGCGACGTGAAACCGGGCGGTCCGGACCGGGCACGCGACTGCGCCCGGGCGGTCACCGAGATGGGCGCGGTCGCGGTCAACCACGCGGTACTGGCCCGTGGCGGCCTGCGGATCACCGGCACCACCGTCTCCCCGGACGGCCGGCTCGGCGCCGGTAAGGGGGTCCGGGCCACCCCGCTCACCGGGGCCGACTGGTCCACCGGGCCGCTGGCGCGACTGTTCGCCCGCCCGCTCGCCGAGGTGGTGACCGCGCAACTCGCCACCGACGACCCGGAGGACCCGGCCCGGGCGGGGACCGCGCTGTTCGGCGGTGACCTGATGGTGGTGGGCGCCGTCGGTGACCAGGTGCTGGCCCGCGAACTGGACCCCGCCACCGACGCAGGAGGCGAGCGGGCGCCGGTGCCGGACGGGCCGCTGATCCGGCTGGTGCCGGTCGACTCCCACCCGATGCTGGCCCACGTGGCCAACCTGCGGCGGCTCGCCTCCCGGCCCGGCCTGCGGGTCCGGGTGGTCGGCCGGCTGGACCCGGACCGGGCCAGCACGCTGCGACCGCTCGCGGTCGGCCCGGTGCCCGGTGCCGCCGCCACGTTGCGGCTGCCGGCGGAGTGGCACGGCCGGGCGGACCTCGGCTACGACGAGCTCCAGGGCGGCCACCTGCCGCCGCGCGACCCGGCGGAGACGACCGGACCCGTTCTGGCCGTCGGCGCCGACGCGGTTGCGGAGTCCCCGCTGTGGCGGGTCCGCCGGCTGGTGGAGTTGGCCGTCTCGGGCGGTCGCCGCGCCGTCGCCGAGGCGGCCCGCGGCGACGGCACCGGCCTGGCCGGCCCGCTGCGCCGCGCCGGCTTCACCACCGCCGCCGCGCTCACCACTGCGTTGGCCGACGAGTCCGACCGGCGCGGCCGGGACGCGTTCGGCCGGCGTACCGATCCCGACCCGGACCGGTACGCGTGGGCCTGGCTCGCCGCGACCGCGCATCTCGCCGCCGCCGAGCGGGAGCTGATCCGATCCTCCTGGACCGCCCCGCCGCTCGGCTGACCTGCGGGAACCCGGGGCGATCGCGCTCCGGGCCGGTGACCGCGGGCCAGGCGATCGCCACCGAGGCTCCGGCACCCCGTCCGAACCCGGGCGGGTGCCGGGGCCGTCGGGCGAGGGAACGCACACCTGGCGACCGTGTGCGTCACGACCCGCCCGCCGGGCGATCCTCGGGGACATCGGGGGAAAACCGGTGGCCGTCTGTGACGCGGGACTAGATTGAATCCGCGTGGTCGAAAACGGACGGGAGATGGATCGTGCGTGGACTCACCGACAAGGTCGTGCTCGTGACGGGGGGCGGATACAGCCCCGAGCAGGTCGGTTCCGGTCTCGGCCAGTCCATGTGCGTGGAGCTCGCCCAGGAGGGGGCGAAGATCGTCGTGTCCGACCTCTCCCTGGAACGCGCCAACGCGACGGTGGAGCGGATTCGCGACGCCGGGGGAGACGCGACCGGGGTGGCGGCGGACGTCACCGACGAGGCTTCGGTCGACGCCATGGTGAGCGCCGCTCTCGACGCGTACGGCCACGTCGACGTGCTGGTGAACAACGCCGGTGTGTTCGGCGCCTACCTCCCGCTGCTCGAGATCGAGACCAGTCAGTGGGAGCGCGTCATGGCCGTCGACCTGAAGGGCGTCTTCCTCGCGACGAAGGCCGTGCTTCCCCACATGCTGGAGCGCGGCAGCGGCGTCGTGATCAACGTTTCGTCGGCCTCCGGTCTGGTCGCCAGCGAGGTCGGGGCCGAATACACCACGGCCAAGCACGGCGTCATCGGGCTGACCAAGCAGATCGCCTACGACTACGGCCACCGCGGCATCCGCGCCGTGGGCATCGGGCCCGGCGTCATCAAGACCGCAGCGTTCGAGGGCGCGGAGATCACCAGCGACTTCCCGTTCTACGACCTGACCATGCAGGCCCCCGCGGGCCGGTACGGCGAACCCCACGAGGTGGCCCGGGCGGTCTGTTTCCTCGCGAGCGACGACGCCTCCTTCATCCACGGCCACACCATCCCGGTCGACGGTGGGTCTCCCGTCAGGTGACCGAGCCTGCCGGCGCGGCCAAGGCCCGCCGGAGCGTTTGCTAATTCGTATTAGCATCTTGACGCCGCCGAGACGGCGCGCGCAGACTCATCGACCAACGAACCCGTTCCGCGCCGAGCGTCCACACCGTCCGGTCGCTCAGCGCGGGGTCGGGTGACGCCTGCCCGCACCCCCCTGCCCCCGTCGGCGCGCCCCACGAACGGAGGGAACGCGATGACGCGTACCCCGGAAGGCTCCTTCTCCCGACGCACGCTGCTGCGTGGCGCGGCGGCCGCCGGTGTCGCGACCGCGACCACCGGCGCCGGCCTTGCCGCGACCTCCGCGCCGGCGCTCGCCGCACCGGCCGGCTTCCCCAACTACCGGTTCGTGCGCGACGCGTTCGACAGGCCGTTGCGTTACAACCCGACCGGCGAGTTCATCTTTCCGTGCGTGCGCGGGGTCTACGACAAGATCAGCGGCGCTCTCGGCCGCTACTACCTCTACTACGCGCCGCACGACGCGCCCGGCGGGATCTGCCTCGCCTACGCCAACCGGCTCGAGGGCCCCTACACCGAGTACGCCAACAATCCCGTCGTCGACCGGGTGCTGCCGTCCACGACGGTGAGCCACGTGTCGTCGCCGCACGTCGTGTGGGACGCGCCGACCCGGCAGTTCTACCTGTACTTCCACGGCGAGAACCACACGACCCGGGTCGCCCGCTCGAGCGACGGCGTCCGCTTCACCAACGAGACGCCGATCCTGTCGACGAACCTGGTGCCCAACACGACCGAGACCTCGTACGCGCGGGTCTTCGAGCACTCGGTGGCCGGCAAGGGAAACCGCTACGTGATGGTGTTCATGGGCGCCCACACGATCCGGCCGGGCACCCGGAAGATCTTCTGGGGCTGGTCGCCGAACGGCTGGAGCGGCTGGCAGTTCTCCCCGAACCCGCTGGTGTCGCCGTCGGGCGACGGGCTCACCGACATCTCCGCGCCGCACCTGTTGAAGCGCAACGGCACCGCGTACGTCGCGTACCACGGCAGCAGCGGCAACATGTACCTGACCGAGGTCGGCAACAACTTCGACCGGGAGGTCCACCTCGGCGTGTTCCACCGGCCGATCGGGTCGGACAACGGCCGGGTGGCCTCGCCGACGTTCGGCACCGACGGCGGCGTGGAGTACATGCTCTACGAGGCGGGGCCCCGCCTCGACGCCAGGATCTGCGTGGCCCGCGCGGTCTAGGACCACATCAGGGGACGTCGCCCGGTCGGTCGGTGGTCGCGGTTCCGGCCACCGGCCGGGACGAACCGGCCCGGTCGTCCCCACCCGTGCGAGGTGGGTCCGGCTGTGGTTCGGGCGCGGCGAAGGTGACCGGAGCGTCGAACGCGGCCCGCCGTGCGGCGCGGCGCAGCGCGGCGAGCACCGCGGGGCCGGCGAGGACGATCGCCACGGCGGTGGTGATCGCGCGTCCGGTGTCCCAGCCGAAGGTGGAGGTGACCGCCGTGAAGACGGCGAAGCGGTGCAGGTTCTCCAGCAGTGGCGCTCCGGCGACGTAGGAGAGCTGGGTGTCCGCGCCGATGCTGAACGGCCAGAACCACAGGTTCATCAGCAGTCCGTAGCCGTAGGCCGCGAGGACGCCGTAGCCGGCCAGGGCAGCGATCTCGGCCCGGCCCCGCAGCCTCGCCGGTAGCAGGCCGGCGCCGAGACCGATCCAGGACGCGGCCAGCATCTGGAACGGCAGCCACGGCCCGACCCCCGCGGTGAGCAGCGCGGAGGCGAACAGCGACGTCGAGCCGAGCAGGAAGCCGAAGCCGGGCCCGAACACCCGGCCGGCGAGTACGAGAAGGAAGAACACCGTCTCGATGCCTGCGGTGCCGGCGCCGAGCGGGCGCAGCGCGGCGTTGACGGCCGCGAGCACCCCGAGCATCGCCAACGCCTTGCTGTCGATGCCGCCGGAGCTGAGTTCGGCCAGCACCAGCGCCACGAGGACCGGCAGCACCACCAGGAACACCAGCGGCGCCTCGCCCGTGCGGGCGGTGCTCTCGGGATGGGCGGGGACGAAGAACGGCCAGGTGAAGGTCGCCAGTGCGGCGGCCGAGGCCAGGACCAGCACGACAGCGGTACGCGGGGCGACCCGCAGCACGCTCACCCCGGCTCCCCGGTCGTGGCCAGTGCGGCCGCGACCTGCTCCACGGTCAGCCACGGCGCGGGGGCGAGGACCTTGGCCACCTGCGGGGCGAACGCCGGCGAGGCGAGCATGACCTCCGCCGTGGTGCCGGCGGCGACGATCTCCCCCTCGGCCATCACCACGACCTGGTCGGCGAGGGCCGCGACGAGCTCGACGTCGTGCGTCGCGATCAGCACCGCCCGGCCGTCGGCGGCCAGCCGTCGGACGACGGCGGTGAACTGCCGCTTGGCGCGGTAGTCCAGGCCGCGGGTCGGCTCGTCGAGCAGGACCACCGGCGGGGCGGCGGTGAGCTGTACGGCGAGCGCGAGCGCGAGCCGCTGCCCCTCGGAGAGGTCGCGGGGGTGCCGGTCGGCGGGTAGCCCCGGGGTGAGCTCGTCGAGCATCGCCCGACAGGTGCCGGCCGGTGCTCCGGTCTCCCGGTCGGCCTGATCGCACTCGGCCTCCACCGTCTCCAGGTACAGCAGGTCACCGGGGGTCTGCGGGACCAGACCGACATGCCGGCGGGCCCGGCCCGGCGGCAGGGCCTTCGGGTCGACGGTGCCCTGCGCGCCGACGACGGCGACGGTCCCGCCCTGGCGGGGGCCGCTGCCCTGCACCGCCCAGAGCAGGCTCGACTTGCCGGAGCCGTTGCGCCCCATCAACGCCACGATCCGCCCGGGAGACAGGTCCATGTCGACGCCGGCCACGGCGACCGTCCCCGGGTAGCGCACGACGACGTCGCGGGCCGTCAGGACGGGGGGCGCGTCCGGGACCGTCGCCGCGGCCGGCACGGCGGCGTCGGCGAGCCGGTGGCGCAGGGCGGCCGCCCGCCGGCGGGCATCGCGTACGGACAGCGGCAGCGGCGTCCAGCCGGCGAGACGGCCCAGCTCGACCAGCGGTGGTGCGATGTCGACGTCGGCGAGCACGGCGGCCGGTTCCCCGTCCACCACCCGACCGTCGCCGGGCAGGTAGAGCAGCCGGTCGGCGTACTGGACGACCCGTTCCAGCCGGTGCTCGGCCAGCACCACCGTCACGCCGAGGTCGTGCACCAGCCGGGTCACCACGGCGAGCACGTCCTCCGCCGCGGTGGGGTCCAGCGCGGAGGTGGGCTCGTCGAGCACCAGCACCCGCGGGTGGGCGGTGAGGACCGACCCGATGGCGACGCGCTGCTGCTGCCCGCCGGACAGCGTCCGCAGCGGCCGGTCGCGAAGCTCGGCGATGCCCAGCAGGTCGAGGGTCTCCTCGACCCGTTTGCGCATCACCGTCGCCGGCAGGGCGAGCTGCTCCATCCCGTAGGCGAGCTCCTCCTCGACGGTGTCGGTGACGAACCCGGACAGCGGATCCTGCCCGACCACGCCGACGACGTCGGCGAGGTCACGCGGCGGATGACGGCGGGTGTCCCGGCCGTCGACCGTCACGCTGCCGTGCAGGGTGCCGCCGGTGAAGTGCGGCACCAGCCCGTTGATCGCCCGCAGCAGCGTGGACTTGCCCGTGCCGGTGCGACCGACGACCAGGCAGAGCTCACCCTCGTCGATGCGCAGCGTCACGTCCCGCAGGGTCGGGCGGTCGCTCTCGGCGTAACGGACGGTCACCCGGTCGAAGTCGATCACGAAGGGCCTCCCTGCGTGGGGGACGACGACGCCAGCCGACCCGCTCCGTCCGCCGGCGCGGCGTCGACCGGACCGCGGAGTGCGGTCGCCGGGCCGGCGGTGCGCGCGGCGGACGTCCTTGCGGGCGCGGGAGGCGGCGCCAGCCAGGCCGGTGCCGCCGCGACCACGACGGCGAGCAGCGTCAGCGGCGTCAGCTCGGGCCAGGTGAGTGGGCTCACCGGCGGATAGAGAAGCTCCGGATCGACCGAACCGGCCAGTACCGTCAGCGCGGCGGCACCCACCCCGCAGCCGGCCACGAGCAGTTCCGCGCCCCGCCAGTGGTCCGGCCGGTAGCGGCTGCGCCGCACCCGACGGCCGGCCAGCAGCATGCCGGCCACGGCGGTCGACAGGCCGACGAGGAGCATCGGCAGACCCAGGTACGCGGGCCCGGTGGCGTCGAGCAGCCCGTACGTGCCGGCGCAGACGCCGACCAGCCCGCCGAGCACCAGCGCACCGGTGACGGCGCGCTGCCCGGCCGGCACCGCCGGGGTGCGGCCGTAACCCCGGGAGTCCATCGCCGCGGCCAGTGCCAGCGACCGGTCCAGCGCGTCGGCCAGCACCGGCAGCGCGATGCCCCGCAACGCCCGTACTCCCCGGCCGGAGGCACCCCGCAGCCGCCGCGCCCGGCGGACCCGCAGCACGCTCTCGACCAGTTGCGGGGCGACCGACAGGGCCACCACCACGGCGGTGCCCACCGCGTACAGGGCCCCGGGCACGGCTTTGAGCAGCCGCTTCGGGTTGGCCAGGGCGTTCGCCGCGCCGAGGCAGACCAGCATCGTGGCCAGCCGTAGCCCGTCGTAGAACCCGCCGAGGAGCTGCTCGGCGGCGACCGGCCCGAACAGGCGGATTCCCGCCGCCCACGCGGGCAGGGGGATCTCGGGAAGCCGGACGAGCACGTGGTCGCCCTGCCCGCCGCCGAACACGATCCGGAACAGCACCCGCATCGCCACGATCACCGCGCCGAGCACCAGGTACATCCGGAATGCCAGCGCCCACGGCGCGTCTCCCCGCCGCCGGACGACCACCAGCGCGGCGACGGCGACGAGCAGGCCCAGCGGCAACGGGTTGGTGGTGTGGCTGGCCGCGGTGGCCAGGCCGAGCGCCCACAGCCACCACGCGCCGGGGTGCAGCGCCCGGGGCAGGCGCGTCGCCCGTCCCACCGAACCTGCCCGGTCCGCTCCGGCGGGCCTCTCCACCCGGCGGGTGCTCCGGTCAGTCATCCGGCTCGACGGTCCGCCGCCGCCGTGCGGCCAGCAGACCGCCCGCGCCGAGCGCGACCAGCAGCAGCACGCCGGCTGCCGTCCCCAGCGGGATCCCGCGAGCGTCACGGGGGGCGGCCACCTCGGTCACCGCCGGCTGGTCGACGGAACTGCCCGCCGGTGGGCTGACGGCAGCGCTCGCGGGTGGCGTCGCGACGCCCGCGCTCGGTGTCGGGACCGGGCCGCCGGCGGTCGGCGTACCGGTGGGGAGCGGCGCGGGCCCGGCGGAGCCCGGCACCGGTCCTGCCACGCCGGGCCGGCCCGCG
>NZ_WAAS01000182.1:0-13180 GCF_008806585.1 Micromonospora sp. AMSO12t | reverse complement strand
GTGTTGTCGAACAGGTGCGGCGCCACCGACAGCGACCACTACGGGGTGGACGTCGCGGGGAACGGTGGGACGGCGATCGGGGCCGCCTATCCGGGCACGGTCGCGTTCGCCGGTTGGACCTCCGGCGGGGGCAACATGGTGACGCTCTCGCACGCCAGCGGCTACCAGACCCGCTACCTGCACATGGCACAGCCGGCCTCGGTCGCGCTCGGGCAGCAGGTCGGGCAGGGGCAGGTGCTCGGGTACGTCGGCAGCACCGGCAACTCGACCGGCCCGCACCTGCACTTCGAGATCCGCCGCAACGGCGCGGTCCACAACATCGCCCCGGCGTACGCCTGCGGCGCCACGGTGACCAAGGGCGCGCCGATCAACCTTCCCTTCCCGGACCTGACGCCGGCCGGGGCCGCTCCCGACCGGTTCGCGTTCGTCAACTCGGCGGGGGTGTTGTACGCGAAGGATGGCGCGTACTCGTCGTGGCAGGCGGTCAACGCCGGTGGGGCGACGAAGGTGGTGCTGTCCGGTAACCGGATCGGTTGGGTGCAGGGCGGCAACTTCTATGTCAAGGAGGGTGTGTACGGGCAGTGGTTGACGCTGGCCGGGGGCGGTCAGGTGCGGGACATCGCGGTCAGTGGTGACCGGTTCGCGTTCGTGAACTCGGCGGGGGTGCTGTACGCCAAGGACGGCGCGTACTCGTCGTGGCAGGCGGTGAACTCGGGTGGGGCGACGAGGGTGGTGCTCTCCGGTAACCGGATCGGTTGGGTGCAGGGCGGCAACTTCTACGCCAAGGACGGCATCCAGGGCGGGTGGCTCGCCCTGGCCGAGGGTGGACAGGTCAGCGACGTCGCGGTCGGCGGCGACGACTGGTTCGCGTTCGTCGGCGGCGGGAACTTCTTCGCCAAGCAGGGCGTCCACGCCGGGTGGCTGACGATGGCCGGCGGCGGGCAGGTCGGCGACGTCGACATCGCCACCTGACGGGCCGTGCCCGACGGCCGGGGCGGTGCGGGCGAGGTCGTCCGCACCGCCCCGGCCGGCGCGCTGCCGGCCCTCCTGCCGGGCCACCGAGGAACTCGGAGCGCCGGGCCCCGGTGTTTGCGGGCAGCCGGGATCGGAGACATTAGCCCGGCATGGCTGACAGGTGGTACTCGGAGGCGGTCGTCTACTGCCTCGACATCGACACGTACGCGGACTCCGACGGCGACGGGGTCGGTGACATCCGGGGGCTCATCGGCCGGCTGGACTACCTCGCCCGGCTGGGCGTGACCTGCCTCTGGCTGCACCCCATCCACCCGTCGCCCAACCGCGACGACGGGTACGACGCGACCGACTTCTACAACATCGACCCGCGCTTCGGCACCCTCGGCGACTTCGCGGAACTGCTGCACCAGGCGCAGAACCGCGGCATCCGGATCATCATCGACCTGGTGGTCAACCACACGTCGAACGAGCACCCGTGGTTCCAGTCCGCCCGCTCCTCGCCGGACTCGCCGTACCGCGACTGGTACGTCTGGGCCGACCACGAGCCGGCCGACCGGCACCAGGGCATGGTCTTCCCCGGCGAGCAGCACGAGACGTGGACCTACGACCGGACCGCCAAGGCCTGGTACTACCACCGGTTCTACAAGTTCCAGCCGGACCTGAACTTCACGAACCCCGCGGTCCGCGAGGAGATCAAGAAGATCGTCTCGTTCTGGCTCCAGCTCGGCGTCTCCGGCTTCCGGATGGACGCGGTGCCGTTCATCATCGAGCTGACCGAGCCGGGCAACCCGAACTCGCCGAAGGACTTCGAGTTCCTCACCGAGCTGCGCCAGCACGTGCAGTGGCGCCGGGGCGACGCCGTCCTGCTCGCCGAGGCCAACGTCGAGCCCGACCAGCTGCCGACCTTCTTCGCCGACAGCGGCGGCTCGGGCAACCGCCTGCACATGCTCTTCGACTTCATGCTCAACGGGCGCCTGATGCTGGCCCTGGCCCGGCAGGACCCGGAGCCGATCATCGAGGCGCTGCGGGACACCCCGGCGCTGCCCGAGGGCGGGCAGTGGGCCACCTTCCTGCGCAACCACGACGAGATCGACCTCTCCCGGCTCACCGCCGAGCAGCGCAACCAGGTGTACGCGGAGTTCGGCCCCGACGAGAACATGCGCATCTACGACCGGGGCATCCGCCGCCGGCTCGCCCCGATGCTCGGCAACGACCGCCGCCGCATCGAGCTGGCGTACGCGTTGCAGTTCTCGCTGCGCGGCACGCCGGTGCTGCGCTACGGCGAGGAGATCGGCATGGGGGAGGACCTGTCGCTGCCCGGCCGGGAGGCGATCCGCACCCCGATGCAGTGGTCGTACCAGCCGAACGCCGGCTTCTCCACGGCCGACCCGGAGAAGCTCGTCCGACCGGTGATCGACAAGGGCGAGTACAGCTACGAGAAGGTCAACGTGACCGTCCAGCGCAGCGACCAGAAGTCGCTGCTCGCCTGGTTCGAGCGGATGATCCGTACGCTGCGCGAGGCCCCCGAGGTGGGCTCGGGCTCGACCACCCACATCGACGTGGCGATGCCGCCGGGCGTGCTGGCGCACCGGGCCGACGGGCGCACCGGCACGATGGTCTTCGTGCACAACCTCGGCACCACCGACGCCGAGGTGGACCTGAGCATGCTGGAGCCGGAGGCGGACCTGCCCATCGACGTCCTCGCCGACCGCAACTACGGCGACGTGGGCAAGCTGGACCGGCTCAAGGTGGCCGGCCACGGCTACCGGTGGATCCGCCTCTGCCGGGGTCGCGGCCTCTGACCCGGCCGCCACGTCGACGGCCGTCCGCCGCGCCCCGGCGGACGGCCGGTCACTCCCGCCAGCCGGCCAGCTCGACCCCCTTGGCGATCTCGACCCGGAAACCCATGGCGATCTCGCCGCTCTCGCCCGGCCCGAGCCGGAGCCGCCAGGTCAGCTCGCCCAGCTCCGTGCGCTCGGCCGGGGGCGGGACGAGGGTGGACTCCCGCACGACCACCGCCTCGTCCCGGGACACCGGCAGCTGGTCGCGCACCTCGACGCTCGCCGGCCGGGGCGTGTGGTTTGCCACGCTGATCCGGTACTCCACGTCCCGCCGCCGGGTCGAGCCGAGCGTGGCCCGGGTGTCGGCGCGCCGGCCCAGCTTCCGTTCCACCCGGACCCGGTCGTCCACGCCGAGCGCCAGCTCGGTCTCCTCACCGGGCGCCCACACCGGCAGCCGGGTGGCCGCGACGAAGTCGGCGCCGTGGAAGACCGCCGCCGGCCCGGGGAGCAGCGTGTGCGCCGAGGTGTTGCGGACCGTCGCACGCAGGTGCGCCTCGGTCGCGCGGACCGGCACGGTCACGTGGTCCAGCCGGGCCGGCAGCTCCAGCACGGCGATGGTGGCCCGGTGGGCGCTGCCGTCCGCCGGCACCGCGACCGGGCGGGCCGGCCGGTAGGTGGCCGCCGTGACCCCCTGCTCGACGGTGGCCACGCTCTCGCGCATCTCGGGGCGCGGCGCGCCGGACCGGGCCACGGCCCCGGCGGGCGGACCGGCGGGTGCCGCGGGGGCCGGCATCGCGCCGAAGCTGGCCGCCTTCGGCATCGGCGGCGGCACCGGCCGGAGCCGGTCGAGATACCAGGGCGTCAGTTCGGGTACGCGGGTCGCCGCCGCCGGCCGGGCCGTCGAGAGTTCGAGCACGCACTCCGGCCAGTCCTCGCCGGTGTCCTGGCTGACCAGCCCGAACCAGGTGACGGTCATGGTGTCGTCGACCAGCCGCAGGTCGTAGGAGGGCTGCCAGCGGGCCCCGTCGATCAGGTAGCTCAGCTCCAGGTCCAGCTCGTCGTCGGCGTCGACCGACACGGTCACCTCGGCGACCAGCTGGTCCGGTCTCCGCTTGCCGCGCGTGGCGTCCAGTTGCCGCTCGACGGCCGCCAGCTCCTCGGTCAGGTCGGTACGCTGCCGGGCCAGCGCGCGACGGCGGCGCTGGGAGTCGGCGAGCTGACCGGCGACCGAGTCGGCGAAGGTGGCCACGTCGGTCGGGGCGGCGTCGCCGGAGGCCAGCGCGCGGGCGTACGTGCCACCGGCCCGGTCGGCCAGCCGGGTGAGGAACTGCCCCCGCTGCGTCTCGACCTCGCTCGCGTCGTCGACCTCGGCCAGCGCGTCGGCCAGTTCCCGGGTCCGCTGCTCCAGCTCGCGGACCTGCCCGTCGGTGCTGCGCGGCTGCCGCCACGTCGTGACGTCCACGCCGAGCACGGTGGCGGCGCCCCGCCCACCGACCCGCAGCGAGTCCCGCCGCAGGCCCATCGGCAACGGTGCGACGCGTACGCGGTGCTCACCGGCGGTCAACCGGGTGCTGCCCCGGCGGGTGACCCGGGCGCGGTCCGGGTAGACGGTGACACCGACGACGGGTGCTGCGATCTCCACTGCCTTCACGGCGGCGAGAGTAGCCGGGCGATGCTCGTGAGCGGTGTCCCGCGCGGGGCCGGCGTCGGCGTACGGCTGGGTTAAGCTCCTTCGATCGAGCGTAAGTTACCGGGAGGTAGGCATGTCGGAGGAGCAGCGGGTCGCCGTCGTCACGGGCGCGGCGCGGGGGATCGGGGCGGCCACCGCCCGGCGGCTGGCGGCCGACGGCCTCGCGGTCGCCGTGGTCGACATCGAGGAGTCGGCAACGAAGGAGACCGTGGACGCGATCGTGGCGGCCGGCGGCCGGGCGCTCGGCGTCGGCGCGGACGTGTCCGACCGTGCCCAGGTCGAGGCGGCCGTGGCGCGGGTCGCCGCCGAGCTGGGCGCCCCGACGGTGCTGGTCAACAACGCCGGCGTGCTCCGCGACAACCTGCTGTTCAAGATGACCGACGCCGACTGGGACACGGTCATGGGGGTGCACCTGCGCGGCGCGTTCCTGTTCAGCCAGGCCGCCCAGAAGCACATGGTCGAGGCGAAGTGGGGCCGGATCGTCAACCTCTCCAGCACCTCGGCGCTGGGCAACCGGGGCCAGGCGAACTACGCCGCCGCGAAGGCCGGCCTCCAGGGCTTCACCAAGACCCTCGCCATCGAGCTGGGCCCGTTCGGGGTGACCGTCAACGCGGTCGCGCCCGGCTTCATCGTCACCGACATGACCGCCGCCACCGCCGCCCGGATGAAGGTCGACTTCGAGGCGCTCCAGAAGCACGCCGAGTCGGAGATCGCGGTACGCCGGGTCGGCCGCCCCGAGGACGTCGCGCACACCATCTCGTTCCTCGCCAGCGAGGGCGCCTCCTTCGTCTCCGGTCAGGTGATCTACGTGGCCGGCGGCCCCAAGGACTGACCCCCGCGTACGCCCCGGCGGGCACCCGCCCGCCGGGGATCAGGCCGCCGGAGCGGGGCGGGTACGCCAGAGCCAGAGCAGGCCGAGCACCGGCAGGACCAGCGGGATGTAGCCGTACCCGCTGCCGAACTGCGACCAGACCGTCTCGTCGGGGAAGAGCTCCGGATCGGCGAGGCTGAGGGCCCCGACGCCGAGCACCCCGACCAGCTCCACGGCGCAGCACGCGAGGGCGACGCGCCGGCCGGCGGCACCGGCGCGGGCCAGCCCCACCGCCGCGACGATGTAGATGGCCGCGGCGAGGGCCGAGAGCAGGTACGCCACGGGCGCCTCGTCGAACTTCGTGGCGATCTGGAGGCCCGCGCGGCTCGTCGCGGCGATCGCGAAGAGCAGGTAGACCGCGATCAGCAGCCGCCCCGGGCCGGCGTTGGTGCGCTTCGCCTCCGGGGCGCGTACGTCAGCCACCCAGCACCTCCCAGGTCTGCTGGAGCCGTACGACGACCACCGGCGTGACCAGGCAGACCGCGCAGACGATCGCCGAGCCCCAGCGCGTCGGCTCCATCCGGGCCAGCACCCAGGCCAGCGGCGGCAGGCAGACCACCGTGGCGACGTACCCGAAGAAGGCCCCCGGCTCGCCCGGCCGCTCGCCGCCGCCGATGGCCACCAGCGCCACCACCACGAGCGCGAGGAGCGCCACCTCCAGCACGGCCAGGCCGGCGAACTGCACCCGGTCCGGTGCGCGGTGCCGGAGCGTCGCCACCAGCGCCCACGCGGCGACGAGGAGCGACAGCACGATCGAGGCGGTCGCGAGGAGCCCGTCCACCGGCGAACCCGCCGACGCCGCGCTGGTCATCGGGGTCGTCCGGGGTGTGTCTCGGTCACCGACACAGCCTACTAACCCGCGTAGTACACCCCGTCACCCGCCGCCTCCTGTCAGGGGTCCGCCGTCCGTCCGTCCCGGCTCCCGGTGGTCCGACGGCGTCGGTCCGGCGGGCGTGGGAGCGTGTTCCGCCGAGGCGGCGGCGAATGTCGTCAGAGGACAGTGGGGTACCCCTATTGACCCCTACTCGCGGGTAAGCGGAACGTCGCGGACCGTTATTCTCGGGCCACGTCGCCACACTCCGACGGCACGTTCGTCTGACGGAGAGGATCGCCATGTCGCTGCCCACCATCCCCCCGGCGCTGAGCGTGGTGATGCCGACCTACCAGGATCCGCAGTGCCTCGCGCTGACCCTGCGGGCGCTGACCCGGCAGACGCTGCCGCCGGAGCGCTTCGAAGTGATCGTGGTCCGGGACGGTGGTTCGTCCGACGGGTACGCCGAGGCCCTCGCCGAAGGTGCCGGCCTCCGCCTGCGCGTGGTGGAACTCCCCCGGCGCAAGGGCCGCTCCACCGCCCGGAACGAGGGGGCGCGGGCTGCCACCGCACCCCTGCTCGTCTTCCTCGACGCCGACTCGTGGGCCGTGCCCGACCTGTTGGAGCGGCACCTGGCGTGGCACGGCACGCCCGGCAACGCGGCGGTGCTGATCGGCCGGCGGGACGAGATCGGCCTCGCGGACCTCCCGGCCGTGCTGGCCGGCGAGTCGGACACGATCGCGCGTGCCTTCCCGCACGGTGGCGACCTGCGGTTCGCGACGGGACTCCCGGACGACGGCGGCGACTGGCTCCGGGCCGGCTGGGTGATCGCCTACACGCACAACATCTCGCTCTCCACCTCGCTCTTCACGAAGGTCGGTGGCTACCGCGAGGCGTTCGGGCTCAGCTACGGCGTGGAGGACGTCGAGCTGTTCTACCGCGTGGACCGGAGCCTGCCGGACGGCGTCAACTTCGGCTACGACGACGATGCCCGGGTCGTCCACCTGCCGCACCACAAGAACATCACCCGCAACTGGATGGAGATGAAGGCCAACTTCCAGCAGGCGGCCAGGTTGTACCCCTGCCTCGAGTGGGAGTTCCTCACCGCGGTCATGGGGTACGAGGCGATCCGGCGGATCCTGTACTACCGGTCGCTCGTCGACGAGTGCGTCGAGCGCTCGGCCTGCGCCATCGGGCCCGCCGTCGCGCGCCTCGCCGGCAAGTTGCGGGGACCCAAGGCGCTCTGGATCGGCACCGGCCGCGCCGAGGCGAGGCTGCCCGCCTCGGCGCTGACCTACGACTACTCCGCTCCCGTCGGGCCGGCCAACTTCCACCTGCTCGGCGTGGCCCCACCCATGCCGGCGGGCAGCATGGACGCGGTGGTCAGCGTCGACTTCTGGCGGTACCTGCTGTGGCCGGAACTCTGCCAGTTCATCTCCGCCTCGGTGCAGCTGGCCGGCGAGGTCCACCTGGTCGCCACCGCCGCCGCGACGCCGGGGATGTGCGCCGCCGACCCGCAGACGCTGGACTACCTGCGCCAGGCGCAGGCCGCCGAGTACGTGGCCGAACTGCGCGCGGTCGAAGGGCTCGGTGACGTGCTGACACTGCGGGCCCGCCAGCCCGTGACCGGCGCCGTGCGCCGGGTGCCCGGCCAGGTTCCCGCCAGGACACGACCCACGGCACTGGCGCCGGGGCGTCCCCCGGCGAGGTAGCAGATCGACGGTGCGGCCGGGCCCGACGTGCGGGTCCCGGCTCGCTGCACCGTGCCCGGATCCGTCGCTACAGCCGGAAAGGCGAGCATCATGCGCGTACTGTTGTCGACCCTCGGGTCACGCGGCGACGTCCAACCACTGGTGGCGCTGGCATCGCGGTTGAAAGCTCTCGGTCTGCAGGTTCGCCTCTGCGCCCCACCGGACTTCGCCCGGTGGGTGGCCACCTTCAAGATTCCGTTCGTGCCCGTCGGCCCGCCCTGGCGCAGGTCGGCGGCGCCCAGGCCGCGGGCCGCCGTACCCCGCCCGTCGCCGGCGCAGGTGCGTCAACTGGCGGAGTCCTCCGTCGGCATCCAGTTCGAGGTGTTGTCGGCGGCGGCCCGGGACTGCGACGCCGTCGTCGCGTCGACCGGCCTCCAGATCGCCGCCCGCACCGTGGCGGAGAAGCGGGGCATACCGTACGTCTTCACGGCGTTCTGCCCGGCGGCCCTTCCCTCACCGCACCACGCTCCGCTGCCGCTGCCCGCCCTCGGGGAGGTGCCCGCGCCCGCGTCGGCCGACAACCGCGAGCTGTGGGCCGCCAACCAGCGGCACGTCAACGACACCTTCGGCGCGCCGCTCAACGCGCTCCGGGCGACGATCGGACTGGTTCCGGTCGACGACGTCAGCGCCCACATCCACACCGACCAGCCGTGGCTGGCGGTCGACCGGACGCTGGCGCCCTGGCCGGACGCCGCCGACCGGACCGTCTACCAACCGGGCGCCTGGCTCCTGCCGGACGAACGACCGCTGCCGCCCGAGTTGACGGCCTTCCTGGACGCCAGCGACGAGCCGTGTGTCTACGTCGGATTCGGCAGTGTCGCCGCACCCCCGGGCCTGCTGGAGACGGCCGTCCAGGCGGTGCGCGCGGTCGGCTGCCGCCTGGTCGTCTCCCGGGGCTGGGCGCCGCTCTCGCTGGCCGTCCGGGCGCCCGACTGCCTGGTCGTCGGCGAGGTGAACCAGCAGGAGCTGTTCAAGCGGGTGGCCGCAGTGGTCCACCACGGCGGCTCGGGCACCACGACCACGGCCGCGCGGGCCGGGACGCCGCAGGTCGTCATCCCGCAGGTCTACGACCAGCACTACTTCGCGCGCCGCGTGTCCGCGCTCGGCATCGGCGGCGGGCACTCCGGCGCGGTACCGACCGTCGAGTCGCTGACCGCGGCTCTCAGCGCCGCACTGCGGCCCGAGGTGGCCGCCCGCGCCCGGGCTTTCGCCACCACCATCAGCACCGACGGAGCCCAGCTCGCCGCGGAGCGGTTGACCACCGCCCTGCGGAGCTGAGCCCGGTCACCGGCGGGTCAGCCGCGACGACCGCCGGCGGGGTGGGCACTGCCGTCCGGGCGGCATCGGGGAGTGGTCAGGGTGGCGGCCGAACCAGCCGCCACCCTGACCACCGATCCCCGAGCGCGGGCGCGGGCGCGCCGACGACACCCGGCACAGGGTCCGGCGGGGCGCACGGCCGCGGGTACCGTGGTGTGACTCGACGACGGTGGAGGTAGCTCGTGGTGCGGTTCGGGTTGTTCGGCACCGGTCACTGGGCGGCCGAGACGCACGCCGCGGCGCTGCACGCGCACCCGGGGGTCGCGTTCGCCGGCGTGTGGGGCCGGGACCCGCGCAAGGCCGCGGCCCTGGCCGAGCGCTACGGAGTGCCGGCGTTCGACGACGTCGACGCGCTCATCGACGCCTGCGACGCGGTCGCCGTGGCCCTCCCGCCGGACGTCCAGGCCGGCATCGCGGTCCGCGCGGCCACCGCCGGCCGGCACCTGCTGCTGGACAAGCCGCTCGCGTTGAGCGTCGCCGACGCCGACCGGGTGGTCGACGCCGCACAGGCGGCGGGCGTCGCCTCGGTGGTCTTCTTCACCGGCCGCTACCGGCCGAACATCGCCGCTTTTCTCGCCTCGACGGCGGCCGTCGGCGGATGGCACACCGCCAAGGCGATCCGGTTCGGCTCCATCTTCCAGCCCGGCAGCCCCTACGGGGCCTCGCCCTGGCGCCGGGAGCACGGCGCGCTGTGGGACATCGGCCCGCACGCGCTGTCGCTCGTCCTGCCGGTGCTCGGCCGGGTCACCCGCGTCGCCGCGATGGACGGGCCGCGTGGGCTCGTCCACCTGCTCCTCACCCACGACGGGGGCGCGACCAGCACGGTGTCGCTGACCCTGGACGCCCCGCAGGAGGCGGTGAGCCAGGAGTTCGTCTTCTACGGCGAGAACGGCGTCGAGACCGTTCCGGCCGGCGAGGGCGACTCGGCGACCGCCCTCGGGGTGGCGATCGACCAACTGCTGGAGGAGATCGGCTCGGGCAGCCGGGACCACCGCTGCGACGTGCGCTTCGGCCGCGAGGTCGTGGCCGTGCTCGCCGCCGCCGAGACCGCCCGCGCCGAGGGCCGCACCGTCGACCTGCCGAGCTGACGGCCGCACCACGGAGGCGGAAAAGCGGTCGCCTCCCGGGGACGGGCGCGGCTAGGGTCGCCGCATGTCCGCACACGCTCTGATCGAGAGGGTCGGCACGCCGGCCGTCCTCGGGTCGCTCCTGGCGGCCCGTCTGCGAGTCCGGCGTCCGGCCCTGGCCGGCGCGACCCGCGACTGACCCCGCACCGCACCCGCGGCGCCACCGCCTGGGCATCCCCGGGCGAGACGCCGCCCCCGCCACGCATCCGGGTGCCGTCCCGGGGCTGAGTGCCGCCCGTCGGCACCACCCCGGTCGTCCGCTCCGACGTGGCGCTTCGCCGTGCGCCGCCGATCCCGCGTTCCGCGTCACGCCCAGGGCCGTCCGAGTCCCCGAACCCTCGGACAGGCCCCGTTCGCGGCTGCCTGTCCGCTCCGTCGCCGCACGGCGACAGACAGGACGACGACCCGTGGCGCCCCGCCGTACCCGAGCAACCGAACGCGACCGGTCCCGTCGCGTACTCTCCCAGAACTTCCTCGCCGACCCGGCCGCGATCGCCCGGATGGTGCACGCCGCCCGCCCCCGGCCCGACCGGCTCCTGCTCGAGGTGGGCGCGGGCCGGGGCCAGCTCACCCGGCCGCTCGCGGCCCGCTGCCGGCACCTGACGGCGTACGAGGTGGACCCGGCCGCCGGCGCCGAGCTGGCCAGGGTCTGCGCGGCTCTGCCGAACGTGGCGCACCGGCAGGTCGACTTCCTCACCGTCACCCCACCGCCGGAGGAGTTCGACGTGGTCGGCAACATTCCCTGGTCGCTGACCTCGGCCGTGGTGCGCTGGTGCCTGGCCGCGCCCAACCTGCGCGCGGCCACCCTGCTCACCCAGGTGGAGTACGCCCGCCGCCGCAGCGGCGACTACGGCCGGTGGTCCAGGCTGACCGTGTTGACCTGGCCGGAGTTCGGCTGGCGGCTCGCCGGGCGGGTGCCCCGCACCTCGTTCCGCCCGGTGCCGGGGGTGGACGCCGGCATCCTGCGCGTCGAGCGGCGGCCGGAGCCGCTGCTGGCCGCGTCGGCGCTGCCCGCGTACCGCCGGATGGTGGAGATCGGCTTCGACGGAGTCGGCGGCTCGCTCGCGGCCTCGCTGGCCCGGCACCACCCGCGGGCGCGGCTGGCGGCGGCGCTGCGGGCGATCCGGCTCGACCCGGCCACCCCGGTCGGGCACGTCTGGCCCGAGCAGTGGCTGGTGCTGTTCCGGCTGCTGCACGCCCGCTGAGGACTCAGGCCAGCGTGTTGAGGGCCTCGCTCAGCTCGGCGGGGGAGTCGAACTCCTCCGCCGGCAGGGCCCGGAGCGTCTGGAGCATCGCCGTGCTGACCCCGTTCTCCTGGCCCCAGCGGATCAGGTCCTCCCGGGAGACCGGGTAGTCGAGCCCGGCCAGGTACTCCTGCAACTGCACGCCGGTGACGGTCATGCCGGCGGCCTACCCGCTCAGGCCGCCGGCACACGCCCGCCGATCGACGTCCGGCGGTTTGCCCCGGTGGCGCGCCGGGTAGCCGCCGACATGCTGGTTCAGCGGCTCGGCGCGCCGAGCGACTTCGACCCGTTGCTGGAGCGCGTCCGGGACGCCCGGATCGTGATGATCGGCGAGGCGACGCACGGCAACTACGACTACTACCGCCTGCGCGAACAGCTCACCCGCCGGCTGATCGCCGAGTGCGGGTTCTCCTTCGTGGCCGTGGAGGGGGACTGGCCCGACTGCGACCGGGTGCACCGCTCGGTGACCGCCGCCCCGGGCGGGGCCGCCGACCCGCGCGTCGCGCTGGAGCGCTTCGAGCGCTGGCCGACCTGGATGTGGGCGAACGCCGAGGTGGCCCGCTTCTGTTCCTGGTTGCGGGCGTGGAACGTGGAGCGGCCCCAGGACGCCCGGGCCGGCTTCCACGGCCTGGACGTCTACAGCCTGTGGGAGTCCATGCAGGCGATCTTCGACTATCTCGGCGAGGAGGACCCGGGTTCGCTGGAGGCGGCGCAGGACGCGTACCGCTGCTTCGAGCCGTACGGCAAGCGGGTCGAGGAGTACGGCATGGCGAGCCGGTTCGTCTCCGCCCGCTGCGAGGAGGAGGTCGTGCGCCTGCTGGCGCGTACCCGCGAACAGGCCGCCGCGGACGGCCCGGACAGCTTCTCGGCCTGGCAGAACGCGGAGGTGGTGGCCGGCGCGGAGCGCTACTACCGGGCGATGGTGGGCGGCGGGCCGGAGTCGTGGAACATCCGGGACACGCACATGACGGACACCCTGGACCGGCTGCTGGAGCGTTACGGCCCGGGCGCGCGGGGCGTCGTCTGGGCGCACAACACGCACGTCGGCGACGCCCGGGCCACCGACATGGCCGCCGACGGGATGGTCAACATCGGCCAGTTGGCCCGCGAACGGCACGGCGCCGACGAGGTGGTCCTGGTCGGCTTCGGCGGCTACCGGGGCACGGTGATCGCCGCGCCCCGCTGGGGTTCACCGGCCGAGGCGATGGTGGTGCCGCCGGCCCGTCCCGGCTCGGTCGAGCACCGGCTGCACGAGCTGATGCCCGAGCGGGCCGTGCTGGTCTTCGGCGGCGACGACCAGCCCGGTTGGGTCACCGGAACCGCCGACCACCGGGCGATCGGGGTGGTCTACGACCCGTCCTTCGAGTCGTGGGGCAACTACGTGCCGACCCGGCTGGGGGAGCGCTACGACGCCCTGATCTGGTGCGACGAGACCACGGCCCTGCACCCCCTCCCGGCCCTGACCACCCCGGGCGAGATGGAGACCTATCCGGCCGGCGTCTGACCCGGGCCCACCCAGGTCCCGGCGATCATGCAGTCGTGGTGCCCGTTCCAGCCGGGTTCGCCGGTTGTGCGGGGCACCACGACTGCATGATCGACCAAAGCGGTGGTGG